>NZ_KV792927.1:0-172172 GCF_001808335.1 Oligella sp. HMSC05A10
ATACTTGCCTTACATCCCCCACCTAAAGGAAAGGCTCTTACGGCAATTGTCGATAAAGCCTATCCTTAGTGCACAGCATGATATAGTTAACGGTACTGATTGTAAATTGTATATGAGGACTATAGTTAATGAGTCAGCAAAATGATTTCGCTTTTGAACTACAAACACTAAAAGTTGGTGTTGTTTCGGTGAGTGACCGAGCTTCACAGGGGATCTATGAGGATGAGGGACTACCTGGACTCAAGGCATGGTTAGATACGGCGGTTATTAATCCTATCGAGTATGTGCCGCGCCTCATTCCAGATGAGTTAGACCTAATTTCAATGACCCTGAGAGAATTAGCCGATGAGGAGCAATGTCATTTGATCCTAACCACCGGCGGTACCGGTCCCACCCCTCGTGATGTGACGCCTGAAGCGACCTTAGCTGTGGCCGAACGTGTCGTGCCTGGTTTTGGTGAGCAAATGCGCCAAATCTCATTAAACTTTATTCCAACCGGCATTATCTCCCGGCAAGTGGGTGTATTACGTGGCAGTAGCGTGATTCTGAACCTACCTGGACGTCCTAAAGCCATTGCTGAAACCCTAGGCGGGCTAAAGGACGAAGCGGGTAAGCAAAAAGTTCATGGCATTTTTGCTTCAGTCCCCTTTTGTATTGAGTCCGTTAGCGGTTTAAAGGTTCGATGCAGACCAGAAATATGTAATGCCGTCTATCCGGGGGAAAAATGGCAACCCCTATAATGCAGCCTCACGCCTAACACACTAAAGGCTCCGCGATCATATGACGGAGCCTTTTAGCTTTTAGTTTTTAATGCCGATGTTAACCACCGGTTTTGGCCATAATGCGGATAATCTGCTCAGGTTTTTCGTTAAACTCGTGCTTTTCAGGCTTTAGTTCAATCGCTAATCGCAGCGCCTCCTCTAACTCCTCATCGGAACAGCCACTGCGTAAATAAGGCTTTAAGTCGAAGCTATCATTTTGGCCAAGGCACAGATGTAATACCCCATCAGCGGTCATACGAACGCGATTACAGGTTTCACAGAAATGCTGCGAGCGCGGCGTGATAAAACCTAGCGAAAAACTGCCATCTGCCGTTTCCCAATAACGTGCTGGCCCGCCACCTTGAATCCGCGTGGACTCGATCAAATGAAACTTGGACTGCGCCTCCTCAATGATTGACTGTAGATTGACGTAGTCTAAACGCTGCCCCGTCACGCCCATGGGCATCACCTCAATCAAACGCAGGGTGAAGCCATGATCCATACAAAAACGAATCATCTGCTCAATGTGCTGTGTATTAATCCCAGCCAGGGGTACCATATTAATCTTGGTCCGTTCAAAACCAGCTGCCTTCACCGCTGCTAGACCCGCCAACACCTTAGGCAAGGAGTCACTACCGCTAATATTTTTAACCACCTCAGGACTTAATGAATCTAAACTGATATTAAATCGAGTTAAGCCGGCGTCCTTTAAGGCGTGGGCATAGCGAGCGAGCTGCGTGGCATTGGTGGTCATGGAAAGATCCTCTACCCCATCAAGTGCAGCGAGACGGCGCACTAAATCAACCACATTTTTGCGTAGTAGTGGTTCGCCGCCAGTTAATCTGAAGCGTGAGGTACCTAAACGAGCAAAGGCCGCCACTACCCGTTCGATTTCATCAAAGCTCAGGTAGTTTTCTGCATGCTCAAACTCTGTAAAACCCTCAGGAATACAGTAGGTACAGCGCAAATCGCATTTATCGATTAAGGAAATGCGTAAGTACTCAATGCGCCGATTAAATCGATCTACCAACATGATTACGCCAATCCTTTAACTAGTGAATTCAATATAGTGTCAATTATAGCAGATACCCGACTAATATGATCGGGTATCTCCCTGGTGAATTTTAAGCCAATGCCATTACTTAGAGAGTAATTCTAATATCTCGCGATGATTCATTTTCTTGGCAATATCCAAGGCGCTGATGCCATCAAAGTTAACTGCGCGCGGATCTGCGCCAGCTTCAAGCAAGGCCTTCACCGCTTCAACATTGCGGGCACTCACTGACATCATTAAGGGATTGGAGCCGTCTGGTGCAGGTGAATTAGGCCATGCGCCATGATCTAATAAATACTTGACGATTTTAGCATTACCCTTAATCGCTGCATAATGAATCGGTGACCAACCGAGGTTATTCAATTGAGCACCATGCTTTACCAACAGTTGTACCCGTGCTAAATCATCGGCCAAAGCAGGATACATGATGGCCGTTTCATAGTAGCTATTTTGCTTATTAATATCGACTTTAGGGTGAGTTGCCAAGGCCTCAAAGCTTTTTAAGGCACCTTCTCGATACGCATAGATTAAAGCAGTGTGGCCGTCACCATTTAATATATTAGGATCCTGACCTCGTTCGATGGCATCAAGGAGTTTACTAACGCGGTCGTTACGCACATCAACCCACCAGTCATTCGCAAGTGCTGGGCTTTGCACACATAACAACAGCATCAAGGCACTAATAAAAGCAAAAATTTGTTGTGTAATACGTAATCGCATGAAAATCATTCCTAATAAAAACGCGTTGTGACTACAGCGCAGGGCGTTGCACTTTTTTAAATAAGTTGAAAAAGTTTTCCGTGGTTGCCTCTTTGACCTCTTGCACCGAAATTTGTTTCAATTCGGCAATTTTTTCGGCCACATAAATCACTAAGGAGGGATCATTACGCTTACCTCGATAAGGAACGGGCGCCAGATAGGGAGAGTCCGTCTCAATTAATAAACGATCAAGCGGAGTTTTAGTCGCCACTTCCTGAACCTGCTGCGCATTTTTAAAGGTGACAATACCCGACATGGAAATATAAAATCCTAGCGCCATTGCCTCTTGAGCCATTGCCCAATCCTCGGTAAAGCAATGCATCACACCACCGCAACGCTCAGCCCCCTCTTCTTTCAGGATACGTAGCGTATCTTCTTTGGCTTCACGGGTATGAATAATTAATGGCACATCGGCAGCAATGGCTGCACGGATATGGGTTCTGAAACGATCTCTTTGCCAATCCAAAGGCTCTTTGCCCCAATAATAATCTAAACCAGTCTCACCGACCGCCACAATTTTTGGGTGCTTCAAATACTCGGCAAAATCCTCCTCACTGAGCTCCGGCGTATCCTCATATTGTGGGTGCACACCGATACTGGCCCATAAATGATCGTGCTCCTCTGCCAGCTTTAAAACACCGGGGAAGTTTGGCACCGATACGGAGATACAAAGTGCTAAACCCACATCATTTTGTTTCATGGCAGCAAGCACTTGCGCCTGATCCTCAACTAACTCGGGAAAATCTAAATGACAATGTGAATCGATAAACATAATAAAATGAAAAAAATTAAGATGATCGCGCCAAGCACAGGAGCATCACCCGTTGTAAACATGCTTGGATTAATAAACGCTTATTAAAACTATGCGCCGCAGTCGCCTGCTCTTGCCTCAAAAAATCAAATAAATCGGCTATTTTATGCGCATCCAAAGCAGCAGCTATTTGCTGTGTGGATTGCGCTAATGCGGGAAAATAGCGCGCCTCTAAACCGTGATGATATAGCTGTAAATCCACAAAAAAACGCTGCAAACTATCAAGCCATTGCTCAGCTGCAATTTTATCCAGCTTATCAACATAGGACTGCATATCCGGTATCTCACGTGCAGCCAGGCTCTGTACAAAATCGCCTAGCCAATAGCGCAAAGGCTCATAAGCCGATGCACTTTGCTGCTTTGCTTTAAGAGGTGCCCCACCCGCTGCCGCCAAGGCATTTTCAGGATCAGCCACACCCTCTGAGCCTAACCACGCAACACTGCTCTCATGGTCCGGGATCGCTAAATGCAAACGTTGACAGCGCGACACAATAGTTGGTAAAAGCTTTTTTATGCTGTTACTAACAATTAAAAAGCGGGTATCGCCGATGGGCTCTTCCAGAATTTTTAAAATCGCATTAGCCGACTCAGTATTTAATCGCTCAGCCGGATAAATAATTAATACCTTAGCACCACCACGATGGGTGCTAAGGGTGAAAAAATTCTTTTGCTCTAAGGCCCGAATTTGTTGCACCCGGATCTGATTGGAAAGACTTTTAGTCGCTTCACTACTACTCGCCTCCTCTTCGTTTGGTGCTAAACCCAGTGCCTCATACATACTTTCGGGCACCACTATCCGCAAGTCGGGGTGATGATTAAGCGCTAACCAACGACAAGATTGACAGGCACCGCAGGCCTGGTGTGAGACCTTAGGGCTCTCACACAGCATGGCAGCGGCTGCGGCATGTGCAAACTGAAACTTGCCAATACCCTCTTCGCCATGAATTAGCCAAGCATGAGTAAAACGCTCATTTTGCCCTAACCATTGCTCGGCAAGCGCTTCCTGCCAAGGTAAAAATTGCGGTGTTGAATAGCTCATATTATTTGATAGGCGGGTGTAACAGATGGGCTTGTAAGCGCTCAGTGAGGCTTTGCTGAAGTGTCTCAGCAACCTGCGCCATGGGCTGACTGCTATCTATCACAAGAAAGCGCTGCGTTTCGGCCGCTGCTCGAGCTAAATAGGCGTCTCGCACCCGTTTAAAAAACACTTCTTCCTCTTGCTCAAAACGATCCAATTGACGTTCTGCTGCAATACGCTCACGTGCAATCTCTAAAGGCAAATCAAACAACAAGGTCAAATCCGGCTGTAAATTAGGGTGCACTAACTCGACTAAGGATTGAATTTTTTTGGCCTCAATCTGCCGCCCACCCCCTTGATAAGCAAAGGTGGAGTCACTAAAGCGGTCGCAAACCACTGCCTTACCAGCCAATAGCGCGGGCTTAATTACCTGATTCAAATGCTCTTGGCGCGCGGCAAACATCAATAACAGCTCGGTTTCTAAACTCATGTCCTCGCTCAGCAACAAATGCCGTAAGGTTTCAGCTAAGGGGGTACCACCAGGTTCGCGAGTACGGATGATCTCATAACCAAAGGACTCGATCGTTGTGGCAATCAAATCCATATGACTGCTTTTACCGGCCCCGTCCACGCCTTCAATTGTTAAGAATAAACCCCTCACCTAATCCCCTTTATTTAAGATAAAACGTTTAACATTTCGATTATGTTGCTGCAAATTCTCTGCAAACTCACTACTACCATCCCCACGCGACACAAAATAGTAAAAACTATGCTCAGCCGGCTGACTAGCCGCTGTCAATGCCGCTAAACCCGGATTGGCGATGGGTGTCGGTGGTAAACCAGCGCGGGTGTAGGTATTCCACGGCGTATCCGTCTGTAAATCTACCTTACGTATGCGCCCCTGATACTTATCACCCATCCCATAAATCACCGTTGGATCGGTTTGTAATAGCATATTGGCCTTCAAGCGATTAGTAAAAACACCGGCGATGGTATCCCTATCACTAGCCAAACCTGTTTCCTTTTCAATGATGGAGGCCATTATCAAGAGTTCATAGGGATTTTTATAAGGACTGTCTGGATTACGACTATCCCAAGCCGCTTGCAAATGACTTTGAGACTGCACATACGCTCGACGTAAGATATCAAAATCCGTATCACCCGGTACAAACACATAGGTGTCGGGGTAAAAAATACCCTCTAGCGAGTTATAGCTACTGCCCAATTTAGCTAACAATTCCTCGGGCTTAGTGGCATCCAAGGTCACTGTAATGTCTGGATTAGCCTGAATACGCTCAATAAACTGCTTGGTGGTATGCCCCTCAATCAATGCAATGCGACGTTGACTCATATCACCACTGGCAATGCGCTCCAACACATCCAAGGGCGTGTCACCGGACTTAATCTCATAAGCACCCGCTTTAATCATACGATCCTGTCCTGTGTAACGACCGTATAAAATCAATAACGGTGCATGCTTGAGAATACCCTCACGCTCAAGCAAGCTAACCACAGTACGTAAGCTATCACCACGTTTAATATGAAAATCATAAACACTGTCATTCAGCGTAACTGGGGTTTTAGACCAGTGATAAGCATAGTATGCCGCGACTGAACTCAGAATCAGGCTCAGTACGACAACTGGTAATATGAGGTACTTTAAAATCTTTGACATACGACCCGTAGTAAAAATACTCCCTTATGAAAGGATCAATTTTAACAGTTTCGATTGTTTGGTGTTTGCTTTGCACTCAAGCAGTCTTAAGCCTTTGTAAATAAGTCGAACAAGCGTTACTGAGTACGACGATCAAAGCCCAATCACTAAAAGCATGGCATACTGTAACAAAGCAATAATTTACGCTAAACATCGTGGAGCTATTTATGTCTGATTCTTCTTTACCAGTAGTTAATTATGCGCTATTGGATGATTTTGCCCTAGTTAAGGCAAGTGGCGCCGATGCCGCTGAGTTTTTACAAAATCAACTCACCCAGGATATTAAGCAAGTTAGTACGGAACAAGCACGGCTTAGCGCCTGGTGTAATGCCAAGGGTCGTAGCCTAGCTAGCTTTATTTGCTGGCAAGATGCCGAGGCGGATGATAGTTATTATTTACTTCTAAAAAAAGATCTGTTGGACACGACCTTAAAGCGTTTAAAAATGTTTATTCTTCGCAATAAGGTAGTATTAGAAGAGGTGCCCAGCTCAATGCTGGCTTTATGGTCTAGCAATCATGAGCTGGAAATTGCGCCAGAAAAGCTTGCTCAGAAGGCGAATTTTGCCGTTTATCAGCATGATTTACAGCAATGGATTCGCTTCCCTTCAAAAGCCACTGAACAACGCTATCTGGTGATCTCACGCGGTCAGCAAAGCGCAGAAGTCACCACGCACCAATACCTACCTCAACAAAGTGATTTTGAATGGGCACCTGCTGCCGCAGCTTATTGGTCAGCCTTAGATATTATGAATGGCGTGGCTTGGGTGGAGCAGGCAAATTACGAAGCCTTTATTCCGCAGAGCATTAACTATGATGCAATAGGTGCCGTTAGCTTTAAAAAAGGGTGCTTCCCCGGTCAAGAGGTGGTAGCACGCAGTCACTATCGTGGCACGCTCAAGCGTCGCAGCTATATCGGCTTCAGTGGCAACAGCAGCGACGACATTCAGGTTGGCACAGATATCTATCAAGCTGATCAACCCGTGGGTCAAGTGGTCAACATCGCCAGATTGCCTGCCGCAGAAGGCACGTGGGTACTCTTTGAAACACGTTTAGAAGCGGTTGATGGCACGCAGACAGAACCTCTGCATCTGGGCGCTGCTGACGGCCCAGTGCTCAACGTACAGGCACCACCCTACTCGCTTGAAAAACCTGAAAACTAACGGTGTAACTACTTAGGGGATGCCTTTAAAGACATCCCCTAATCACTTAATCTAGTTTAAATGCTTCGGCAGCTCCAGCCGACCACGGAGCTTCAAAATACTCATAGACCTTATTGATATCGACTTCATCAATGGCTTGATAGCGCCATTGAGGCTTGCGATCCTTATCAATTAATAAGGCACGAACCCCCTCTTGGAACATACCGTCGGCAGAGCAATGTAAGGCCACAATATACTCTAACTCAAACACCTCCTTTAAGGACATGTGCTTGCTATAGTCCTGTAGCGTCAGTCCTAATGCCACAGCAAAAGCTGAACCACGTAACATCGTGGTCGCAGCACGTGAGAGCCATTCATTGTCATGCTCAACTAACTTAGCGATACCTTCATAAACCCGCTTATAGTCACGCACATCGCATATCTCATCAATCAAGGCTGCATGCTGTTGCAATGGTCCTTCAACACGTGGGGTAGTATAAGCAAATTGACTTAAGACATCATGAATTAAATCATCACGTTCAATACGGGTTCGACGCTTACATGGGTAGCTAGGCCAAACTTGGGCAGCAAGGGCCTTAACAAAAGTATCCCAAGCATCGCTGGTCATGGCATAATCGGCTAAGCCGCTAAATAAGGCATCATCGCTATTGACAATGGCACCGGTGGCCGCTAAAAAACGACCGCTATGACCGCTAAGCCGTGGTAATAACCAACTACCACCCACATCCGGGAATAGGCCAATCGTCACCTCAGGCATGGCTAAACGGGCATCATCACTGACAATACGATGACTGCCACCAGACAAAAGTCCGATACCACCACCCATTACAATGCCGCGACCCCACACAATCACAGGCTTTGGATAGCAATGTAGATAATAATCTAAGCGATACTCGGTGCTGAAAAAATCAACCGCATATTGATTAGCCAAGGGCTCACCGCTTTGGTTTTCAAGCATCCCCTGATACACGCTAGTAATATCACCACCCGCACAAAACGCCTTCTCACCGGCCGCAGCCAATATCACCGCCACGACTTGCTCATCTTGCTCCCACTGCTTTAATTGTGTATAAAGCATCTCTGCCATCTGCAGATCCAAGCTATTTAATACCTGAGGGCGATTCAAGGTAGCAACGGCGATTAATTTATCACCACTTTCAATTGTTGAAAACAACACCACATCACTCATACTTTCTCCTCCTAAGCTCATTATCTTTATGTTCGATATATTCGAAACGTCGGGAGCGGTCAGGCTTTAAATGCTTCTTTTTGAGAATACCGGCCTTTCTATGGGCGGCCCGACGCCGTCGCGACTCCATTGGATCAAAGTTTAATTCTCTATAGACTTCAACTCTGTCACCTGCTGCGACATTGTGACTCAACGATTTTACTAAGCCGAAGATGCCAACACCATGAAGCTGGCTCCTAAGCTCGGGAAACTCCCTATATATATTGCTTTGCTGTAAGGCATCAGCTATAGTCACAGGCGCTGTCAGCTGCAATTGCTGTTGCCAAATACGATCAGGGGTGGCTGCATACACGATCTCTATCGTGAACAGCGCTGAATCAGAATGCCTCACCATACTGCTGCTCTGCTCTTTTGGTAAAGGAATCAATAAAACTGTTAGCCACTTTATTAAAAATGGGTCCTAAAATAAACTCCAACGGTCGGCTATTAAAAGCGTAATTTAGAGTAAACTCCACTTTACAGGCATCCTCGGCCAAGGGGGTAAAGATCCAATCCCCAGTCAGTGATGAAAAAGGCCCATCCACTAAATCCAGATGAATTTGATGCGGATAGTCGTGGGTATTACGTGTCGTAAAGGTATGCTTAATCTTTGACAGTGCGATGGTCACTGAGCCGACGAGTCCGCCATCGAAGCGCTCCTTAATCTCTGAGCCGCCACACCAAGGCATAAACTCCTCGTACTTATCGACATCAGCCACTAAATTAAACATCTGCTCGGCACTATAAGGGACTAAGACACTGCGTTTGACGGTATGCATAGAAATAAAATCGATAAATAGAATGATTGATGGCAAAAAGCTACTCTTCTGATTAGAATAGATAATTGACAAAAATTTTACAGGTGGGCTATATTTTAACGCCCTATAGCAAATAAAACACAGAATTAAATAGAATGACCAGGATTGCTGATAATAGAAAAGCACGACACGATTACTTTATCGAGGAAGAGTTTGAAGCCGGCATGGTGCTTGAGGGCTGGGAGGTTAAAGCCATCCGTGCTGGACGCACGCAAATCGGTGAAAGCCACATTGTGATTCGTAATGGCGAGTTATTTGTACTCAATATGCTGATTAGCCCACTTGGTACCGCCTCCACCCATATCCGACCAGACGCCAGTCGCACCCGCAAACTGCTGATGCACAAGCACGAGATTAATAAATTAATTGGTCGCGTAGAGCAACGTGGCTTTACCTTGGTGCCCTTAAACCTTTATTACAAAAACGGCCTCATAAAAATGACCGTGGGCCTAGCCAAGGGTAAAAAGCAACATGACAAACGCGCCACCATTAAAGAACGTGATTGGGAGCGAGAAAAGGCCCGGATTATGAAAAATGATACGCGCTAAACAATCAGGCTGCTATTCATCTAGAATAACAGCCTTTAATTTTTACTGCTTGTCGTTATTTTTTACCACCGTCATGGCACTCGCAACCAAGCTACTGATATCCGATAAATTCGACGGGATAATCAGACTATTACCCTTTTGTGCTAATTGGGAGAAAGCAGAAATATAGTTTTCTGCTACCTGTAAGTTAACCGCAGCCATACCGCCAGGTTCCTGAATGGCTTGGGCGACTTTTTTAATCGCTTCGGCCGTTGCATCAGCTACCGTTACGACGGCTTCGGCCTCACCCTGCGCCTGATTAATCTGCATCTGACGATCACCCTCAGAACGTGCAATCGCAGCCGCTCTTTCACCCTCAGCAATATTAATCTGCTCTTGGCGGCGCCCTTCTGAGGCCGCAATCAAGGCACGCTTTTCACGCTCAGCGGTAATTTGTGCCTGCATCGCATGCAGAATCTCTTTAGGTGGCGTTAAATCCTTAATTTCATAGCGTAATACCTTCACGCCCCAGTTGGTGGCTGCCTCATCTAATGAAGAAACCACTTTGCTGTTAATCAATTCACGCTCTTCAAAGGTGCGGTCTAACTCCATCTTACCGATAACCGAACGTAAGGTCGTTTGAGAAAGCTGGGTAATCGCTAAAATATAATTAGAAGAACCGTAGGATGCCAACATAGCATCAGTCACTTGGAAGTACAGCACCCCATCCACCTGCAATTGCGTATTATCCCGCGTGATACATACCTGACTGGGGACATCAAGGGGAATTTCTTTAAGTGAATGCTTATAAGCCACCTTTTCAATAAAGGGAATCACTAAACGTGGTCCTGGGCTTAAAGTACGGTCATAGCGCCCCAAGCGCTCCACCACCCAAGCATGCTGTTGAGGCACAATGGCAACAGACTTAACGAGAAAAATAACGACTAATACCAGTAGGATTAGCCAAAAACTTAGTAAATCAGCCACAACTAGATCTCTCCAAAAGGTTCTACAATTAAAACAATGCCTCGCACAGCTACGATACGATGCTTGCCGGGGCTAAGCGCTGTATAGTGCTCCGCCGGTTTAACCTGCCATGTGGCGCCCCTGAAGCTAACTTGTGCTTGACGACGCTCAGCATGCCATGCTTCTACAAAAACAGAACGACCTATATCCAGATTTAGATTAGCATCTGACTCACTGGCTAAGGGATTACGCAGATGAAACTTGCCCATGCGCTTCATAATGAAAATCCCCAATACCGGCACAATGGCTAACACGGCTAATTGCACAATAAAATCCAATGCTAACCACGTCGCAATACCGGCAGCAAAAGCACCTAAACCGATTAGCAATAATACAAAGGTGCCGCTAAGCAACTCTAATATCACCGCCACCACAGCAATCGCAAACCAAATCCACATAGAAGCGCCTTAACAAAAACTAATTAACGGCTAATAACTCGACTTCAAACACTAAGGTCGCATTAGGCGGAATCACACCACCAGCACCGTAGGCACCATAGCCTAAGCTGGCAGGAATCGTCAGCTTACGCACACCACCGACCTTCATTCCCTGTACACCACGGTCCCAACCCTTAATCACATGACCTGCGCCTAAAGGAAAACTAAAAGGCTGATTGCGGTCCTTGCTGGAGTCAAACTTTTGACCACCGTCCAATAACCAACCAGTGTAATGTACTGTCACCTCTTGACCCGCTTTAGCCTCTTCGCCATTACCTACGGTCAAATCCTCAATCATTAATTCAGACATCAATATCTCCTATCAATTTTCATCATAGCAAAGGTAGTTTACCTGAAGATGAATTATCACATAAAAAAATCCCACTAAACCAGCAAGGATTAGTGGGAATATAAAAGCATCGGGCTTTAAACTAAAGAATAGAATTAGCCTTGCTGCTCAGCAAGTTTTTGCCATGTATCAACCACCGTATCTGGGTTAAGTGACATGGAAACAATTCCCTCTTTTTGGAGCCATAAGGCTAAGTCTGGGTGATCACTCGGGCCTTGACCACAAATACCGACATATTTACCGGCTTTGATACACGCTTGAATTGCACGAGACAGCATAAACTGCACCGCCTCATCACGCTCATCAAAGTCAGCCATCAGGATCTCCATACCGGAGTCACGATCCAAGCCCAAAGTTAATTGGGTCATATCGTTCGAACCGATGGAGAAGCCATCAAAGTGCTCTAAGAACTGCTCAGCTAAAATGGCATTTGACGGCACCTCACACATCATAATCACGCGCAAGCCGTTTTCACCACGTTTTAAGCCATTGGCTGCTAATAAGTCAATCACACGCTCTGCCTGACTCACAGTACGCACAAATGGGATCATTAATTCAACATTATCCAAGCCCATTTCATCACGTACTTTTTTCAGTGCTTCGCACTCCATGCGGAAACACTCAGCAAAGTCATCGGCTAAGTAACGTGATGCACCACGGAAGCCTAACATCGGGTTTTCTTCCTCAGGCTCGTAGCGTGAACCACCAACTAATTTGCGGTACTCATTAGACTTAAAGTCTGACATACGTACAATCACTGTCTTCGGATAGAAGGCGGCGGCAATGGTGGCCACGCCCTCGGCTAATTTCTCAACGAAGAAAGCGCGTGGGCTAGCATAACCACGTGCTGCTGACTCTACTGCTTGCTTTAATTCAGGATCAACATTGGGGTAGTCTAATACCGCTTTAGGGTGGACATTAATATTGTTATTAATAATAAACTCTAAGCGCGCTAGACCCACACCTTTGTTAGGGATACGGGAGAAGTCAAAGGCTAACTGCGGGTTACCGACGTTCATCATCACCTTGATGGGGATCTCAGGCATTTCACCACGCTTGATTTCCTCAATTTCAGTTTCTAATAAACCGTCATAAATACGACCCTCATCACCCTCGGCACAAGAAACCGTCACTTCCTGACCGTTTTTAAGTAGCTCAGTTGCTTCACCGCAACCTACAACCGCAGGAATACCTAATTCACGCGCAATAATCGCAGCGTGACATGTACGACCACCGCGATTAGTCACAATAGCGGAAGCCACTTTCATCACTGGTTCCCAGTTTGGATCGGTCATATCGGTTACTAAAATATCACCGGCTTGTACCTGATCCATCTCAGACACATCATGAATAATGCGAACCTTACCAGCACCGATTTTTTGGCCAATGGCACGACCAGTCAAAATCACATCACCTGTGGTTTTAAGCTTAAAGCGCTGCTGTACATCCTGCTTTGATTGTTGAGATTTAACAGTCTCAGGACGGGCTTGTAAGATGTAAATCTTACCGTCGATACCGTCACGACCCCACTCAATATCCATTGGACGCTGGTAGTGCTTTTCAATAATAACTGCGTACTTAGCTAATTCAATCACTTCTTCATCTGTAATAGAGAAGCGATTGCGCTCGGAGGTAGGAACATCGACGGTTCGTACAGCGTTTTCACCTGGTGCACGATGCTCTTTAAACTCCATCTTAATCAATTTAGAACCAATGTGACGGCTCACAATCGGATACTTACCGGCCTCTAAAGTCGGTTTGTAAACGTAGAATTCGTCAGGGTTAACCGCACCCTGCACCACCGTTTCACCCAGACCGTAGGATGAGGTTACAAACACCACATCCTCAAAGCCTGACTCGGTATCCAGGGTAAACATCACGCCCGAGCTACCGCTATCAGAGCGCACCATGCGCTGAACCCCTGCCGATAAAGCCACGTCATCATGACGATAGCCCTTGTGTACACGGTAAGAAATCGCACGATCGTTATAAAGAGAGGCAAATACGTGGTGAATTTTATCAAGCACGTCATCAATGCCGGCAACGTTAAGGAAGGTCTCCTGCTGACCAGCAAATGAAGCATCTGGTAAGTCCTCGGCTGTGGCTGAAGAACGCACTGCAAAAGTACCCTTGCCATCAGCATCCAACTCAGCATAAGCCTCGCGAATTTGCTGCTCAAGCTCCGCATGGAACGGTGTCTCGATAATCCACTGACGGATTTCTTGACCAGCTTCGGCAAGCTCGCGCACATCATCTGGATTTAAACGAGCAAGGCGCTCGCTGATACGCTTATCAAGATCGGACTGCTTTAAGTAGTCACGAAACGCTTGGGCGGTGGTAGCAAAACCACCTGGCACACGTACGCCTGCGGAAGCCAACTGGCTAATCATCTCACCGAGTGATGCGTTTTTACCGCCGACCACATCGACGTCACACATGCGACACTGCTCAAAAGGAAGAACGTAAGTCATAAAACATACCTCAAAGATAAAAAAGCTTATTTGTTCAAAAAAACACGTTTTGCTGAACAAATAGGCCTTTTGGTGTAACAATACTACTTGAGATAAAGTGTAAACATCATCAATCCGTCATCTAATTAGGCTATCATTGTAGCCCATTCTTCACTCCAGGGAAAAGGTTTTATCTATGCAATTACAAAAGCGCACTGTTTTCATCGTTTCTGATGGCACTGGCATCACTGCTGAGACTTTCGGACATTCAGTGTTGTCGCAGTTTACTCATAAATTTACCTTTCAACAAGAGCGTGAGCCTTTTGTGAATACGGTTGAACGCGCCCAAGAAATTGCGACACGAATTAATAGCACGGCTGAGCTGGATAAGCTACCGCCCATTGTTTTTAGCACCATTGTAGATGAGGACATTAACACTCACCTGCGCCATAGCAATTGCATCTATATGGATATTTTTGGGGCCTGTGTGCGCCAGCTAGAAGAGAGTCTACAGACCAAATCTAACCCGGCGATCGGTCGTTCGCATGTGAGTGCCAGTTCCGACGAATATCGTCGTCGCATTGAAGCGATCAACTTCACGCTGGCCCATGATGACGGTCAGTTTGTGCATGATTTAGAGCATGCGGACGTGATTTTTGTTGGTGTTTCACGTTGTGGTAAAACCCCAACAAGTTTATACCTGGCTATGCAGTATTCAATTAAGGCGGCAAATTTTCCTTTAATTCCCGAGGATTTTGACCGCGGCACCTTACCAGATACCTTATTACCGCACCGTCATAAGCTCTTTGGCTTATCGATTAATCCTGAGCGTTTGTACGAGGTACGACAAGAGCGTCGTCCCGGCAGTGCCTATGCCGAACTCGATCAATGTAAATATGAGGTGGCTGAAGCGGAGCGGATGATGCGTCGTGAAAATATCGCATGGCTATCAACCACCACCAAATCCATTGAAGAAATCTCAACCACGGTCTTAAAAATTCTTAATCTTGACCGTAAAAGCTACTAGCTAATTGGGCTAAACGCTGTCTACGTTGCTCAAATAAAATAATGCCACAAGCCACTGCCACGTTTAAGGATTCGACCGCCTCAGCTTGAGGAATAAAAACTTCCGCCGTGGCTTGTGCTAATAACTCTCGACTCACGCCCTGCCCTTCATTACCCAAGAGCCAAGCACATTCCCTAGCCAAATCCAGCGCATACAAGGACCTGGCTGCATCACTTAAGGCAGTGGCATAAATTGGTAGCTTGAGCTTATTTACTAAGACCGTTAAATCTACCTCAGTAAAAATAGTGATCGCAAAATGTGCACCCTGAGCACTACGTAACACTTTCGGCGACCAGGCTTTGACCGTGCCACTGGAGAGTACTAACTGCTTAATACCGGCTGCCGCCACGGTACGGATGATCGTGCCCAAATTCCCCGGATCCTGCACCCTATCAACTAGAACCATGGTTTTGTCCACTAAAAGCTCATCCAAGGGGCGTTGCGCTGGCTCAATTAAAAAGATCACCCCTTGCGGACTCGGCACATCACATAATTGCTTAAATAACTGATCCGCTAATATCGTAGGGCTAGTATTTAAGCACTGATAGAGCTGCATTAGTTCACTATTCGCCTCATTAGCCGCCTTACTTAAGGCAGAGGCTTGAAAAATGGCTGCTTTTAGCTGCCAACCATCCGCCTTAGCTAAAAAAACCTGACACAAATGAATCCCTTCCAACAAGCACAGTGCTTTTTCTTTATTCTGTGAGATTTTAACTAAGCGCTTAAAAAAGGCATTGTTTTTTGAATCGATTAGCTTAGCGTCAGAAAACATAATACAACTCCTGGGACGAGGAATGCTAAGTGCACTATGATTGTGGCTGCTGCAAAAAACGCTTAATAGGCGCAAAGCTTTGTCGGTGAATAGGACATGGTCCCAATGCTTCAAGCCGACTTAAATGTAGTTTGGTAGCATAGCCTTTGTGCTGAGCAAAACCATAATCGGGATATTGTGCATCCAAGGCATAAAGCTCTGCGTCCCTTGCGGTTTTAGCAAGGATGGAGGCAGCAGCAATCGCCGGTACTGAATCATCCCCTTTCACAATGGCTTCAACGTGCTGAGTGCTTAACAGATTATCTGGCAGCGTTGCACGCATGGCTTTAGGAATTTGATTACCGTCAATTAATACATAATGATGGGCTTGCTTGATTCCCTGCCAAGCACGCGTCATCGCCAACATTGTGGCTTCTAAAATATTCAAGCGATCAATTTCTTCAACGCTAGCCGAAGCGATACTCCAGGCTAGCGCTTGCGCTTTAATTATTGTTGCTAAATAATCACGCTTTTTTTCAGAGAGCTTTTTGGAATCCATTAAGCCCTCGATTGCTTTATTCGGATCTAAGATCACTGCGGCGGTAAACACCGAACCAGCTAAAGGTCCTCTGCCCGCTTCGTCAATACCAACGATTAGCACGCCTGCATCGAGCTTCATCGGATTGAAAGTTTTAATACTAGACATAATCACTATCGGGCAGTGGCAACTTGCCAAATCCTTTCTGCGGCCAAACGAGGAGTATCAATGGCTAGGGTGTTATAAAGCGCTTCAAATTTTGCCTTGGTGGCTGCGATATATGCTTTATCTTCGAGCGCACGCACACAAGAAGCCATTAGCTGTTCGGGCGTCACTGCCTCCTGTAAGTGCTCCGGCACTGCAAACTCACGCAATAAAATATTAGGTAAACCTATCCATGGCAATAAGGGTGCCGACTGCCCCGATTTCCATGCCATAACCTTAACCATCAAAGGTGAAAGTATATAGGCAATAACCATCGGCTTTTTATATAGAGCCATTTCTAAGGATGCCGTGCCACTGGCTAATAGTGCAGCGTCACAGGCCTCCATCACATCACGCGAAACCGGTTGCTGAGCCTGCTTTTGTTCAAAAAGATGTAGATTTGGCAGGGTAATCCCCTTACTTAGCTCAATAAATTGCTGCTTACGCGCCTCATTCACTAGAGGTACGGCAAATTGCAGCTCGGGGTATTTTTGATGTAATTTTTGTGCGGTTTGTAAAAAAACCTGGCTCAACGCCTTTAATTCAGATTGTCGACTACCAGGTAAAATAGCCAACAATGGCTTATCTGGATCTAATCCTAAACGAATACGTGCCGCACGAGCATCTGGCGTCTTAGGGATTTGCTGGGCTAAGGGATGACCCACAAAAGTAACCGGCACCCCCTCTTTTTCATAAATATCGACTTCAAAGGGGAACAGCACCAACATATGATCAACGGCTCGCTTAATCTGTTCGATGCGTTGATAGCGCCATGCCCAGATCGAGGGACTAACAAATTGCACCGTCGGAATGCCGGATTTTTTAAGCTGCTCTTCTAGCCGTAAATTAAAGTCCGGTGCATCCACCCCCACAAAAACATCAGGCGCATGCGCCAAGGTCTTTTTCTTAAAGCCTTGATAAATTGATATTAGACGTGGTAACTGCTTGATGGCATCAATATAGCCGAATACCGATAAGGCATCCATTGGGTAATCCAAGGCCAAACCAGCTTCTTGCATATGC
This sequence comes from Oligella sp. HMSC05A10, assembly GCF_001808335.1. NCBI lineage: Bacteria > Pseudomonadati > Pseudomonadota > Betaproteobacteria > Burkholderiales > Alcaligenaceae > Oligella > Oligella sp. HMSC05A10. The sequence goes on from NZ_KV792927.1 coordinate 17,695, forward strand.
GGACCACCAATCCCACGAAATCTCAGTCCTTGCTCATGAGCTTTAAGACCTTCAATCACACGAGCCGCAAGCAAGTCCCCAGAGGGCTCACCTGCGACCATGGTAATCCTGTGTGTCATAATGCTTGATTAGCGACCGATGCCGCGAGCAGATGATTTTTCAAAAAAATCAATAAAGGGCTCCAATACCTTGGCCACATCCTCCGCACTGCTTTGTTGAAGCTTACGTATCTCCACCAAGGCATCCTCGATTTTCAGGCTGCGCAGATAAATATACTTATATGCTTCACGAATGGCTTGAATTTGTGTCGCCGTAAAGCCACGACGTCTTAAACCCTCAGAGTTAACACCAGCCGGTTTATAAGGTTGACCCGCACCCAAGACATAAGGTGGAATATCCTGACGAATAGCACTCATACCACCCGTCATACTATGAGCACCGATATGAGTAAACTGATGGGCAGCCGCTAATCCACCAATAATCGCCCAATCACCAATATGAATATGACCTGCCAATTGGATGCCATTGGACATGATGATCTCATTGCCTAACTGACAATCATGCGCAATATGTACATACGCCATAATCCAGTTATTATTACCAATCACGGTCACCCCGACATCCTGCACGGTACCGATATTAATGGTAACGAATTCGCGGAACATATTACCATCACCGATTTGCAGCGCTGTTTGCTCACCACCATACTTTTTGTCTTGGGGCACACCACCAATGGAGCAAAAACGATAAAAGTGATTGTTTTTACCGATGGTCGTTTTACCATCAATCACACAATGCTCACCAACCACCGTGTTTTCACCGATGGTGACATCTGCACCAATAATGGAGTAAGCGCCAACTTTTACACTTTCATGTAGCTTTGCGCCCTCATGAATGATTGCGGTAGGATGAATATTAGCCATAAAAACCTGTCTGAAAATCTCTATAAAAAGGTGTGCTTAACGCAAGACGAACTAATCTAATTTGCGAATCGCACACATAATTTTTGCTGAGGCCACCACATTGCCATCAACCCGAGCTTCGGCCGTGTACTTACAGAGTGCCTTACTAATACGATCAGCATTTACATGCAGCATTAGTTGATCGCCCGGCACGACCGGTGTACGGAAACGCGCATTATCCACACCCACGAGGTAGTAGGCGGTTTTTTCAGGATCCAAGGGCTTACCGTCTTCAGAGATAAAAGTAAATAAAGCGGCTGCCTGAGCCAATGCCTCCACAATTAAGACACCGGGCATCACTGGCATATGAGGAAAATGGCCTTGGAAAAACGGTTCATTAATGGTGACATTTTTAATGGCAACAATACTCTCACCCGGTACAATATCCAACACACGATCAACTAATAAAAACGGATATCTGTGTGGCAAACGGCTCATAATACCGGCGATATCTAATTGCAATTCTTGACTCATTTTTCTTTCCCAAACGATTTATTATTTTTAATAACTTGAATTTATTACGCTACATGACGCTGTATTAGAGCTTTTTTTCCAATTCTTGTACGCGTCGGCGCAGCTTATATAAATTTTTAATCACTGCTGCATTTTTTTGCCACTCGCTATGCTCTTCAATAGGATAAGCGGAGGTGTAGCGACCTGGTTTATTAATGCTGGACATCACGCCAGTAGCACCTGAAATATGGACATCATCAGCTAGCTCTAAATGCCCTGCCAGCATGGCTGCACCAGCTAAGGTACAACGCTTACCGATAATACTTGAACCCGCAACACCTACGCAGGCGGCCATGGCGGTATGATCACCGATCACGCAATTATGACCAATCATAATTTGGTTATCAAGCTTGACGCCATTACCGATAATGGTGTCGCCTAGGGCACCGCGATCAATGGAGGTACATACACCGATTTCTACATCATTACCCACGATCACATTACCAAATTGGGCAATACGGCACCAAGCGCCCTTTTCTACCGTATTATCAGGGGCAAAGCCAAAGCCATCGGCACCTAAGGTTGCATGACTGTGTAATAGACAACGATCGCCAATTTGCGTACCACGGTATAAAGTCACATGGGGATGTAAACGCGTATCTTTGCCAATGGAGGAGTTTTTGCCAATCACGCAATGCGCTCCAATCACGGAGCCACTGCCAATTTTCACACCTTCTTCAATCACCACATAGGGACCAATCGCCACACCCTCAGCAATTTCTGCTGTCGCATCAATGACTGCGGTAGGATGAATTACTTTAGGTACTAAATCAATGCGACTATCATCAAAGTATTGAGAAATTCGCGCATAGAGTAGATAGGGATCCTCACACACCACCACCACAAAAGGCACCGTAGCAGGCAGCTTATCAACGCCCTGTTGTGGCAGAATCACTGCACCCGCCTTAGTCTCTAGCAGTAGATTAAACATTCGCGGATTAGATAAAAAACTAATCTGCTCACTGCCCGCATGCGACAAAGAACCCAAGCCTCGAATCGTCGGCATCGCTTGCGTGCTAGTGTTTAAAATTGAATAGGCTAGCCCCTCGGTATTAACCTGTGCTAATAATTTATCTAAAGGAAGACTAAGGCTGTGTGACATAAGAAAAGAAACAACTATTTATTATCTAAGACGTTAATCACTTTATCAGTGATATCAATACGCTCACTAACAGTCACCGCATCTTGTAGAATTAAATCATAAGATTCAGAGGCGGCCAGTTCGTGAATGGCGACGTTTGCTTTTTCAACGATGGTTGAAAAGGCATCATTACGACGACGATTGAAATCCTCTTGGAATTCACGACGTTTACGCTGCAAATCCGTATCTAAGTCGGTTAACTCACGCTGCGCCTTGGAACGATCCGCATCAGACATCACCGGTGCATTTTTTTCAAAGTCCTCGTATTTTTTGCGTAGATTATCCGCTAACTTCTGCAACTCCTCGTCACGCTTACCAAACTCCTCCTCAATTTGAGTTTGAGCTTCTTTGGCAGGCTTAGAGTCACGCAGAATCTTTTCAGTGTTAACAAAACCGATTTTAATACCATCGGCGGTCACGGGCGCCTGCGCTTCTTGTGCCGATACGGCAGATGCAAAAGCCAAGGAAGAAACAACGGTTGCAGACACTAAAAAAGATTGCAGCTTAGGCAAAATAAAGCCTTGGTTTGACGTAGTATTCATCTAATAAACACCTCTGATTGAAAAAATTTTAAAGGCGATGAGTCTTTATAAAAATAACATGATATACGCTATAAAAAATCATCGCTAATTGTTTTTAAACAGTTTGTAACGACTCGCTGCTTAGAAAGATGTACCAATTTGGAACTGGAACTGTTGTTTCTCATCACCCTGTTTAGATTTAATCGGTTTAGCGTAAGAGAGCTCCAAAGGACCTAAAGGCGACTGCCATGATAAACCCACGCCTGCCGAGTAGCGCCAACCGCATGGATCCTCTACCACCCCGCCATAGCGTGAGCTACCAGTATAGCAAGTGGTGGAGCCGGTGGTTGTGACCTTACCCGCATCGGCAAACACAAACCAACGCAAGGTACGATCCTGATTGGTGCCGGGGAATGGTAGGTATAGCTGTACATTCGCTAACACACGACTAGAACCACCTAGATAGTCACCAGACACCGGGTCACGCGAACCGAGTGAAGCTCCCTCATAACCTCGCACTGAACCGATACCACCAGCGTACATATTCTTAATGACCGGGAAGGGTTTGTTTTTATTAAATGAACGACCATAATCCACAGCCGCATTAAAGGCAAGGGTAAAGCTCTTACCTAAAGGCAGATAGTACTGTCCGGAAGCACTGGTGATCCAATAGTTTAAATCACCCACACCAACCACCGCATCTAGACTTGTACGATAACCACGCGTTGGCGCTAATGCGCTATCACGCGTATCCTTGGTCCAACCGGCATTTAATAAGAACACGTTACTCTTTTCACCGTAGTGCTTAACGAACTCACGATACGCCTCAGGAATGACAATGTTATTAATTGAGCGATCAGGTAGTGTAATGCGGTTTTGCTCAAAGGTAGCACCTAAGAAGATGCGATCATTTTCCGAAATCGGCACACCAAAATTCATACCAAAGCCGTAAGTACGAATTCTATAGGTACGCTCGTCCTGATCGTATACATAGTCGCTATAAGGACGATTTTCACGGAAATAAAGTGAGGTCGTACGACTAATGCCGCTGCGCGTGAAATAAGGATCGGTGTGGCTTAAGATAGCAGCACGATTATAGCGACCAGTATTTATCTGTAAACTTAGGTCTGTACCGGAGCCGAAAATATTATCCTGACTCACCCCAGCCATAAATGATAGCTTGTCCGTCGAACCATAGCCCACACCAAGGTTAATTAAACCAGTAGGCTTTTCCTTGACGTCCACATTGATATCAACCTGATCGTCAGTACCAGCCACCGGCACTTGGGTAATATCAACGGTATTAAAATAACCTAAGCGATCAATGCGATCGCGCGAGGTACTCAGGCGTGCCTCATCATACCAAGCCGACTCCTGCTGGCGCATCTCACGACGAATCACCTGGTCACGTGTTCGTACATTACCTCCGATATTAATACGGCGTACATAAATACGCTTGCCCGGACTAACAAAATACGTCACATCCACTTGTTGAGTCTCTGGATCGGTAATCGGATGCACATTCACATCGGCTAGGGCATAACCTAACTCACCTAAACGTAGTTGAATACGACGCACCGTCTCTTGGGCACGGCTATTATCAAAGACCTGGCCCTCACGCTGCACAATCAATTGACGCAGCTCTTCATTTAAACCCAATAGATCACCAGCTAACTGCTGCTTACGAATGGTGTATGGCTTACCCTCATCGACTGTAAAGTTAAGTGAGATATCCTTGCGGTCGGTTGAAAGACTTACCTGGGGTTGGCTAATATGAAAATCTAAATAACCGCGATTCAAATAAAAATCACGGATATTTTGCGTATCACGCTCCAATCCCTCACGCGTAAAGCGATGGCTACCAGTAAACCAGGTCATATACCCCGGTGTGGTTTGTACCATTTCTTTACGTAACGTGGAGGAACTGAAGGTATCGTTACCAACAAAGTTAATATCGCGAATACGGGCTCGACTACCCTCTTGCACCTGAAAACTAATGCCCACACGATTACCAGGTAAAGGGGTTAAAATATGATCAATTGAGGCACCATAATGCCCCTTAAGAATATACTGTGAGCGGATCTCATCCTTGGCGCGATCGAGTAAGGCTGGATCTAACGGTCTACCCTCACCAAAGCCTACCTCTAGTAAGCTACTATTTAGCTGCTTATCATTAAAAGCATTCATCCCCTCATAAATCACTGAGGTAATGATTGGACGCTCGACGACTTGAATATTAACAATACGATTATGCGTCGTGATATTTACATCATCAAATAAACCTGTGGCATAAAGACGTTGTACCGTATCTGTAGCCTGCGCTTCTGTAAAGGTACCGCCCACACCGACCGGCAAATAACTAAAGACCATCCCCGGCTCAGCACTTTGTAAACCAGTCACGCGAATATCCTGCACCACAAAAGGTGAAAAAGCCATACCCTTGAGTGGCAATAGCACTGCGAAGGAGAGTGCTGATAATTTCAATGCTAAGGATTTTTGGTTATGGGTAAAGTTAGGGCGTAAACGCATCAACAATCCTTTATCTCTAAAAAAACTGCCTAAGAATAAAAAGCGATAACGGCATCATAGAAAGCCGATTTACAAGTTTATGACAAATTAGCCAATCTTGTTAGCAAAGTCAAATAAAGTGTAAAACTACTCAATTATGCCACTTGATTAACGTGGATTTATCATTTTTTTACAAAAGTCTGAAAATATCGCTGCTAAAGGCCAATACCATCAATACTAAAAGAAGTAAATAGCCTAGTTGATGGATATGCTGCAGCACGACCTCAGGCAAGGGTCTACCACGTAAGCCCTCAATCACACAAATGACCATCTGGCCTCCATCTAAGGCCGGCACAGGGAGTAGATTAAGTACCCCAATGCTCAAACTAATCAAAGCAATAAATGAAATAAAAGGCCAAACCCCTGCTTGCGCTACCTTACCCGAATAATCGGCAATGGTAATCGGGCCACTTAGATTGCGCCAAGAAATATCACCTGTAACGATCTTGATGACGGCATTAACAGACATCGCAGCTAAATCATAAGTTTTACTGATAGCACGACTAACACTATCCACCAGCCCATAACGCACCGTAATCGTCGGCAAGTCAGCCGCTAGGCGCACACCAGCTCGCCCAACGCTTTGTCCCTCGCTAGTGACCCGTTCTGGAGTAATAGCGAGCTGTAGCAAAGCTCCATCTCGTTCCACAGATAAACACAGAGACTGTTCAGGATGCGCTTTAAACGCTTGCATCAAAGCAGCCAGACCGAAGCTGTCATCTGCTGGTGCTTCAGGCGTATCACCGCTACTAACGGCAGGTACAGGCTCACAAAAACCGCTGATAATATCGCCCTCACGCAAGCCTGCTTGCGCAGCCGCACTATCTGCAATCACCTCCATCACCTTAACCCGTGTGGTATCCAGTATCAGACCGCTTTCACGCATTAAATCTCGATTTTCCAGGGTGCCATCCACTGAGTTAAAGCGAAGCAACAGATTCTCTCTAGGATAGGAAGCTAAGCGCTGTGTTAAATCGCTCATATGATCCGCTAAGGAGTGGCGATCCACTTGCCGAATCACGCTCAACTGCGTCTCGCCGCCAAAATGCATGGGTTCCAATAATGCTTCACTCACCTGAGTCCAACTGTAGCCCGGTTTACCATTCACCGCCACAATTAAGTCATGCCGGCGCAAACCGGCCTCTGCTGCTAGCGACGCCGCAGGCGGTTCAGCTAACATGGCCACCACCTGTTGTTCACCCTTAAGATTCAGTCCGGTATAAATTAGAATAGCCAAAATAAAGCTAAATAATGGACCAGCCGCATAGACCACAAAGCGATGCCACGGTGAGACTGCCTCAATCGCTTTAGCAAGCAAGCCCTCAGGCCTATCCATTAAGGCGCCATATTGCTCCGAGGCAACCGATAAGGGCTTCACATAACCACCCAGGGGTAAGGCACTCAGCACCCATTCGCAGCCCCGATGATCGGTTTTTTTATAAATCACCTGACCAAAACCAAGTGAAAAACGCTCTACATGAATACCAAAAAGACGACACGCCAAATAATGTCCCCATTCATGAAAAACGACGACAATACTGATGGTGATTAAAAAACTAATAACAGTGCTTAGCATGAAAAAAGTTAAGTAAGCTAATTAAAATAATACATCCTTGCGCTATCAGCGCTTAAACGCATTCGCTGCGCTAGCACGCCTTTAGGCGCTAAATTGCATTAAATGTGCGGTGGCCTGACGACGCACCTCATGGTCTAGGGCATGCACGGCTTCAATCGAATCGACCGCAGAAGACCAGTTTTGTTCCAACATCAGCGCAATCAAACGCGCTATATCAGTAAAGCGAATACGCCGATCTAAAAAGGCGGCAACGGCGATTTCATTCGCCGCATTTAATACAATAGTACTTTGCTGCCCCGCATTCATGGCTTGATAGGCCAAATCCAAACAGGGATAACGAGCCAAATCCGGCAGTCTGAAATTCAACTGACACAAATCACTTAACTCAAAGTCCGGCGCCTGATTAGTAAGCCGCTCTGGGTAAGCTAAGGCATAGGAAATCGGGATACGCATATCCGAGTGACCTAATTGAGCCAGAATCGAGCCATCCACATAATGCACCATGGAGTGGACAATGCTTTCTGGGTGTACCACCACCTTAATTTTTTCTAAGGGCATGTCAAATAGCCACTTCGCCTCAATCACTTCCAGTCCCTTATTAAGCATGGTCGCCGAGTCGACGGAAATCTTACGACCCATGGACCAATTAGGATGCTTACAGGCTTGCGCTGGCGTTACCCTATCCAGTAAGCTAAGATCTGTATCTCTGAAGGGGCCACCCGAAGCGGTTAGAATGATCTCCTTAATCTGTGAGGCTTGAATGGGCCGTGTCATGCATTGGAAAATCGCATTATGCTCACTATCGATAGGCAGTAATTGCGCCCCACTCTGCTTTACCGCTTCCATAAACAGCTGACCCGAAGCAACCAAAGCCTCCTTATTGGCCAACAAAATACGCTTACCCGCTTGGGCAGCGGCAAAGGCAGAGGCTAGACCAGCACTACCAACAATAGCGCAAACAACGGTATCGACCGCCGTATCAATGGCTGTATCAACTAAGGCCTCAGCACCAAGACGGATTTCAGGTAGCGGCTGATTACTAGGCCATAAGGCAATAAATTGTTGCCGCGCTGCCGCATGCGGTAGGACTAAGACCTTGGGTTGATGCTTAATACTGAGGGCAACTAGCTTCTCAACTTGGCTAAAGGCACTCATGGCGTATACTTCAAAAGCCTCAGGGTGGCTTGCAATCACATCTAAGGTGCTTTCACCGATTGAGCCAGTCGCGCCAAGTATGCAAATCCGTTGAGCTTGTGCCATCTAGATCACCCCTGATATCCTAAGCTTGAAATAAATAGATTAATAAAAAGGTTAATGGTGTGACGACCAACGCTGAATCCAAGCGATCCCAGACCCCGCCATGACCGGGTAAGATTCGACTAGAGTCCTTAAGACCGGCACGGCGCTTCATCAGCGATTCGTATAAATCGCCCATAATTGAATAAATGCTGAGTACACACGCACTCAACACCACGACAAAGAGATTGCTTTGCTGTAATAAGATACCACCAAAGGAACTGGGGCTGACATAAGCACTCAGCACTAACCAAATTGTTGCTGCCGCAATACCGCAAAGAGCACCAGAGCGAGTTTTGCCCGGACTGATGGCCGGCGCTAATTTAGGGCCACCAAAATAGCGTCCACCAAAATAAGCAAAACTATCGGCACACCATATTAAGATAAAATAGGACAACACAAACCAAGAGCCTAAATATTGCACAAAAAACACCAAGGCCAAGGCGGTCGCAGCAACTGTGAATAAACCAAAGAGGCTATGAAAAACGGGCTGTGCTTTACGATCCGTTTGTGCCCTAGCTAAGACAAAAGGCACAATCACTAACCAGATAAAGGCACTAATCACACTAAAAATAAAGCCTAATTCAAATAATAGGCTCGCCGTCAACGGCGCACTGTCCGCAACACCTGTCGGTAGCTTTAACGTAACATAAATTGCGAGCAGGGTCAGCCCAGCAGCCACGGCATAAGCAGCCATTTGATAGCGTGTATCCATGCTGATACGCCACCATTCTGCCAAGGTTAAACCTGAGGCAATCACACAAAAAATGGCAAAATAAACACTTTGCTCTAGCGCTAACAACACGGCAAGTATTAATAATAAAACCACTGCCGTTATCAGGCGTTCACGCAACATAACACTCTCAACCGTGGAAATAAACTAGCTTAATAATTGAGCACTGGTCTGCCCAAAACGACGCTCACGCCCAGCATACCAAGCCAAGGCCTCATCCAGATGTTCAGCCTTGATATCCGGCCAATACGTCGAAGTAAAGTAAAGCTCAGTATAGGCTAATTGCCAAATTAAAAAATTGGAAATCCGCTGCTCACCGCCAGTACGAATAAATAAGTCGGGCTCGGGTGCCCACGCCATACTAAGATAGCGATCGAAGACCGCCTCATCCACCACAGTATCGGGATGCGTACCGTGCGCCTGCATATAGCGTTGAAATGCAGTCAAAATGTCCCAACGACCACCATAGTTTGCGGCGATGGTGAGATGAAGTAAGTCATTGTCCTTGGTTCGCTCTTCGGCTTCTGCAATTAAGCGCTGAATTTGCGGACTAAAGGCGCTGATATCACCCACAACGCGTAAGCGAATCCCGTTTTTATGCAGATTATTGACCTCTTTTTGCAAAGAACGCAAAAAAAGGCGCATCAATAAGTCCACCTCTTCTTTGGGACGGCGCCAGTTTTCAGAACTAAAACTAAATAAGGTTAGGTACTTAATACCCTTGTCACCACAATAACGCACAATACGACGTACCGCATTAACGCCTCGAATATGGCCTGCGGTACGTGGCAAATGACGCTCTGTCGCCCAGCGACCATTACCGTCCATCACCACAGCGAGATGCTGTGGAATGGCGGATACGGCAGGCACAGCCTGCGTTGAACTAATCATTGACACCTACAAATGGAGATAATAACTGCACTAAACAGTCATCACCTCTTCCTCTTTGCGTGCAATTAAGGCATCAATCTCTTTGACGAACTTATCGGTTAAGTCCTGCACCACGGTTTGATAGCGACGCTCGTCATCCTCAGAGATCTCTTTGTCCTTAACCAAATTCTTAAGACCGTCATTGGCCTCGCGGCGTAGGTTACGGATAGCGACTTTTGCATCTTCGCCTTCAGCACGCACAACGCGAGTTAATTCACGACGACGCTCTTCAGTTAAAGCGGGCATCGGCACCCGAATTAAATCACCGATAGGCACAGGATTTAAGCCTAAATCTGACTCACGAATCGCCTTTTCAACCACGGAAAGCATATTTTTCTCCCATGGCTGTACACTTAAGGCACGCGCATCAATCACAGTGACATTAGCCACTTGGCTAACAGGCACCATGGAACCGTAGTAGTCCACCTGCACATGGTCTAATAGACCGCTGTGGGCACGACCAGTGCGGATTTTGGCTAGATTCGTCGTTAAACTCTCGATTGATTTACCCATTCGGCTTTCAGCCGATTTAATAATCTCACTTGTACTCATACTTTTATCTCTTTACTAATTATTCTTAAACTAGACGTGCACCAAGGTACCCTCATCCTCACCACGAATCACACGCTCAAGGGCGCCAGGCTTATTGATGGAGAAGACATTAATGGGTAACTTTTGATCACGACATAAAGCAAAGGCCGTTGCATCCATCACCTCAAGGCGCTTAGCGATCGCCTCGTCAAAGGTGATATTGCTATAACGGGTAGCTTTAGGATCCTTATTAGGGTCGGCGCTATAGATGCCATCTACCTTAGTTGCTTTAAGTACGATTTCAGCACCAATTTCAGCACCACGTAGGGCCGCAGCCGTGTCCGTGGTAAAGAATGGGTTACCCGTACCGCCGGCAAAAATCACCACCTTGTGCTCTTCCAAATAGCGTAAAGCCTTTGGACGAATATAGGGCTCAACCACCTGATCAATACTGATGGCAGACTGCACACGCGCCACCACATCGTGACTCTTAAGCGCATCCTGCAGCGCTAAGGCATTCATCACCGTGGCTAACATACCCATGTAGTCAGCCGTTGCTCTATCCATACCCTGAGCCCCTGGCGCTACCCCGCGGAAAATATTACCACCACCGATAACAATTGCTAATTCCACGCCCATCTTGGCGATTTCAGCTACCTCTTGGGTCATGCGGCTAATGGTCTGACGATTAATACCAAAAGCATCATCACCCATCAACGCTTCGCCGGAAAGCTTTAATAAGACTCGTTTATAAGCTATTTCACTACTCATTTGCGCACCATATAAAAAGACTTGCCCCATTTTATCAAAGATTACTGATCGAATAAGGTCAAGCATAAAAAAACCGAGATCTTATAAATCTCGGTTTCTATGATTATCAGCCGACCAAGTAACTAGCGGCTGATAATTAAGCAATTGAATTAGAGAGAAGACTGAGCAGCGGCTACTTCAGCAGCAAAATCCTCTTGCTTTTTCTCGATCCCTTCACCAACCACATACAGCGTAAAGGCTTTTACTGAACCGTTATTCGCTTTAAGCATTTGGGCAACGGATTGCTTATCGTCCTTAACAAAAGGCTGAGATACTAAAGCAACCTCTTTGAGGAATTTAGCAACGGTACCTTCAACAATACGCTCGATAATATCGGCAGGCTTACCATCCTCTTCTGCTTTTTGTTTGGCTACTGAGCGCTCTGCTTCAATTAACTCGGCCGGTACACCCGCTTCATCTAAAGCCTTAGGACGAGAGGCAGCTACGTGCATGGCAAGATCCTTACCAACCTCATCCGCACCGCTGAAATCAACTAATACACCGATACGACCACCGTGGTTGTATTGCGCTAATTTATCCTCAGTTTCAAAACGCTCAAAGCGACGTACAGAGATATTTTCGCCAATCTTACCAACTAAAGCCGCACGCACAGATTCAACCGTACCGTCACGGAACGGGGTCGCATTTAAAGCCTCTAAATCAGCAGGATTCGTTTCTGCAACAAGCTTAGTCACATCATTAACAAAGGCGATAAAATCATCGTTTTTAGATACGAAGTCAGTTTCGCAGTTAACCTCAACTAGCGCACCAGTTTTAGCGTCATCAGCGACATAAATGCCGACTAAGCCTTCAGCCGTAATACGGCTAGCAGCTTTGCTGGCTTTATTACCTAATTTAACACGCAAAATCTCTTCTGCACGCGCCATATCGCCGTCAGCTTCAGTTAAAGCCTTTTTACACTCCATCATTGGTGCGTCGGTTTTTTCACGTAGTTCTTTCACCATTGCAGCGGTAATTGCAGCCATGTAATTCTCCAAAAGTAAAAAAAAAGCCCCGTATCGAAAGACGGGGCTATTCATTGTCTCTATTAGAACAGCCCAACTGTTCCAGTCAAATGTACCCTAATTTAATGACAAAATTAAGGCGTTATAAAACAACTGAGTAAATTACTCTTCAGTTGAGTCTTCAGTCTCAACGACTTCCTCTTGTGCAGCTTCTTCTGCTTGCTGCTCATCTTGAAGCATTTCAACTAAAGCACCGTCACGCTCCTCACGACCGGCAATAATCGCATCCGCAACACCGCGTGCATATAAAGCGATGGCTTTTGCAGAGTCATCGTTACCCGGGATGATGTAGTCAATATTGTCAGGTGAGTGGTTAGTATCCACTACGGCAACAATCTTAATACCAAGGGTGCGAGCTTCCTGAATAGCAATTTTGTGGTAACCAACGTCAATTACAAAGATCACGCTAGGCAACTTAGCCATGTCCTTGATACCACCAATTGATTTTTCGAGCTTATCCAACTCACGCGTAAACATAAGCGCTTCTTTTTTGCTCATCAGCTCAGTGCTACCATCAGCCTCAGCCGCTTCCATATCTTTTAAGCGCTTAACTGAAGACTTAACTGTTTTAAAGTTAGTCATCATACCGCCTAACCAGCGGTTGTTAACATAAGGTGAACCAGCGCGCTCTGCTTCTGCAGCAATAATTTCACGCGCAGCGCGTTTAGTACCTACGAATAAGATTTCCTCACCGCGGGCAGCAGCAGCACGTAGGAATTCCATCGCTTCGATGTACTTTTGTACTGTCTTTTCTAAGTTAATAACGTGGATTTTGTTACGCTGACCGAAAATATAAGGAGCCATCTTCGGGTTCCAGTAACGAGTTTGGTGACCAAAGTGTACACCAGCTTCTAGCATTTCACGCATTAATGACATAATATCAACTCCAAAGGGTTTGGTCTTGTGTGGGCTCAGGATTGGCTTAAGCGATTAAACTAAAAAAGCTTATACCAACACCCTCGGGTGGCACACACGCGATTAAAAATAGTAAATAATTTAAAATGATACTTTCCACAGCCACTTTTAGAGTGATTTTGCCGTAGAAAATAAAGTGTATAATTATATACGATTGTTTAATATTTTGGAAACGATTTAATGGCAACCATAAAAAACTCTGACGATATTGCAAAAGTTCGTCGCGCCGCGCAGACAGCTGCCGGTATTTTAGACTATTTAACCCCTTTTATTAAGGCCGGAATCACTACTGCTGAGATTGAGCATCTAACTCGCGAAAGGATTAAGGAATTAGGCATTCGCTCGGCCACGGTCGGCTATGGTAACCCACCCTTTCCAGCGGCTATCTGCACCTCCATTAATCATGTGGTGTGCCATGGCATCCCTAGCGATAAAAAGCTCAAAGACGGCGATATCATCAACTTAGATATTACCATTGAAGAGGATGGTTGGTTTGGTGATACCAGTCGTATGTTTATGATTGGCAAGCCCTCCATCTTGGCTCAACGCCTCGTTCAGACCACCTTTGAATGCATGTGGAAAGGCATTCGTGCGGTCAAGCCTGGCGCCACCTTAGGTGATGTTGGTCATGCAATTCAAAGCCATGCCGAAGCTGCCGGTTTCTCTGTCGTACGTGACTATTGCGGCCATGGTATCGGACAGGTTATGCACGAGGATCCACAGGTACTACATTATGGTAAGCCTGGCACCGGTCTTAAATTAGAAAAAGGCATGGTATTTACGATTGAACCAATGATTAATGCCGGTAAATATCATACGTCTGTACTGGGCGATGGCTGGACCGTGGTCACCAAGGATCGTAGCCTATCCGCACAGTGGGAGCATCAATTAATCGTGACCGATGATGGTTACGAAGTCCTATCCACCTCACCCGGCATGCCTGAACCGCCCGCTGAGTAATTGCGATGAATCTCACCGCCCACAGCATTCAGTTTAAGCAGCAATTGCGTCAACAATACGATGCGGCAATTGCATTGTATAAGCAGGATCGGAGTCGTCCTGATCAATTGCTGCAGCAACTGAGTTGTATTGTAGACAAAGTCTTACATCAAATGGCGGCTCATTATCCCCTACCCGCCAATGCTGCCTTATGCGCCGTGGGAGGCTATGGTCGCGGTGAGTTATATCCTTGCTCAGATATTGATTTATTAATTCTGCTAAATAGCCCACCAAGCCCTAGCGAGCAGGATCAACTGGAAGTATTTATCGCCACCTTATGGGATTTGGGGCTAGAGGTAGGCCATAGCGTACGCACCATTGATGAATGCGTAGAAGCCTCACAAAAAGACGTAACCATTGCCACCGGCTTATTAGAGTCACGCTGGCTGCTTGGTGAATCGGCGATTTTTCATAGACTACAACAACGTTTTAAGGCGGAATTTAATCCGGCCTCTTTCTACCGTGCCAAAGCCTTGGAGTACAAGCAGCGACATGCACGTTATGCCGACACGCCCTATGCTTTAGAGCCCAACTGCAAGGAATCGCCTGGTGGTATCCGTGATATTCAATTGATTCATTGGATTGCCCGTGCGGCTGGCATCAAGTCTTCGTGGCACCGCCTCGTCAGCGCGGGTTTGATGAGGGATAATGAAGCCTTGCAAATGAAAGCTGCGGAAAGCAATTATCAGCGCTTAAGAATTGAATTGCATCTGCTTAATCGTAAAAATGACGACCGTTTGCTGTTCGATGTGCAAATTGCATTAGCGCGCGAGTTTGCCATTCAACCCGAAGCGAGTAAGCGTGCCAGTGAAGTACTGATGCAAAGATATTATCAAGATGCACGTACGGTCTATGTGATCACCGGCTTTATGATGCAGATTTTTGAAAGTTATTTTTTTGAAAATCGGGTTGAAACAGAGCAACTACTCGAGGGCGATTTTAAAATCATCGATGAGGAGCTAGATGTGATTCGGGAGGATGCTTTTTTACGTAAACCCCCGCTCCTCTTAAAAACCTTTTTAGTATTTCAACAGCACCCGCAAATCCAAACCATCTCCGTCAGAACCCAGCGTTTAATTTGGGACGCCGTCGATCGTATTGATGAGCAGTTTAGAAATAATCCGGTGAATCATTGGTTATTTTTGCAAATCTTAAAGCAACCAAAACGCATCGTGCAAAGCTTTCGCATGATGAATTATCTGAATGTCTTACCCGCTTATATCCCTGCTTTTGAAAAGGTGGTGGGTCAGATGCAGCATGATTTATATCATGTCTATACCGTGGATCAACACTCACTGATGGTGATTCGTAATATTCGCCGCTTTACGATGCCGGAGTTTAACGATGAAAATCCGCTAGCGCATCAATTGATGGAAAACTTTGAGGATCGTTGGCTGCTGTATATTGCTGCCTTATTCCATGATATTGCTAAGGGACGCGGCGGTGATCATTCAGAATTAGGGGCCAAGGAAGTTACCGCTTTTGCTAAGCTACACAATCTTGAACAAGAGGAAATTGAGCTGCTCCAGTTTCTAGTTGCCGAGCATCTTCTGATGTCCAACGTAGCCCAAAAACGAGATTTATCTGATGAAAAAGTGATTCGTGCGTTTGCTGCCCGTGTTGGTACACAAAGCCGGCTGGCTGCACTTTATTTACTGACGGTGGCCGATATTCGTGGCACCAGCCCCAAGGTCTGGAATAGCTGGAAAGCGAAGTTGATTGAAAACCTCTATTACCTCTGCGCCAGTGCGCTAGGTGATAATAATTTTAATCGCAACAAATTCCTTGAGCAGCGCAAAAAAGCAGCAGATGCCTTAATTAAAGCTGCAGGCATGAACGATGATGAGCGCGAGCAATTTTGGTCAAAAATGGATAATGCCTACTTTCTTCGACATGAACCAGAGGATATTGCCTGGCATACCCTGCACCTGTATCAGCACACAAATACCGAGCATGCCATTGTTAGAGCAAGACCCACGGAGCGAGCGGACTCCATGCAAATACTGGTCTTTATTAAGGATCAGGATGCACTCTTTGAGCGCATTGCCTCCTACTTTCATGAGCAACAAATTAATATTTACGAAGCGCAAATTCATACTAGCGTCAATGGCTATGCGCTGGATAGCTTCCTGGTTGAAAGCTCGCGCTTTGCGGGCGATGCCACTGGCTTTGCCAAAATCATTGAAGCCGAACTCGCTAAAAAGTTGGATTTAGCACAACCCTTGACAGAACCGGCGATTGATAATGAGCGCTTACCTACCACCTCGGCTGGGCAACGCCGCTCACGCAGCTTTCCGGTACGTCCTCGGGTGCAGCTTGATCGCGAAGAAAATGGACGCTACTGGCGTTTACAGCTAAATACCACCGATACCCCAGGCATTCTCTATAGCTTAGCCCATATTTTTAGTCAGTTTAAGATTAATTTGCGCATGGCGCGCCTGCTCACCTTAGGCGAACGCGTAGAGGATATTTTTATTATTCAGGGGGCTGCTTTGGAGAATTTGCAATCACAATTAGACTTTGAACGTGCTATTATGGAGACCTTAAATGAGCTCCTCCCATCCACCACACATCACGCCGCAAATTAATGCTTTATTTTACTATTACCATCGGTAGTTTTTTACTGGTACTAGGTACCTTATTGCCGATCTTGAACCCGCTCTATGTGACACCAGTGTTTTGGACCATGACAGCGGGTGCGACCAAGGAGTTGCGCCGCCTTATCGCCCGCAAGGTCGGTATATACAGCTTTGTCATTTTATTAATTTCTGCTCTCTTCGGTAATGTCTTTTTAAAAATGTTTGGCATCACTATCCCCATCGTGCAGCTTGCGGGGGGCTTGATTGTGGTGCATGCGGGCTGGAAGTTACTCAATGCGGAGGACCCCGATAGCGGTCACCATGAAAAACTAGCTGATGATTTTAATATTGATAAGGTGAAGATGAAAGCGAGTACCTTTTACCCGCTCACCTTTCCCCTTACCGCAGGCCCCGGTTCCATTGCCGCAGCCATCACCGTAGGTGCCTCGCTCAAGGGTAGTAGCGGCAGCACGGAGCAGGTGTTTGCGGTCTTTGGCATCATCTTGGGGTGTTTTACCATCGGCTTTTTACTGTATATGGCTAATCGCTTCGCGGTGCGCATTATGACTAAAATGGGTCAAACTGGCATGGCTGTAGTGATGCGTTTGGTCGCCTTTTTGTTAATTTGTATTGGGATTCAGATTATGTGGAATGGTCTATTCCAATTAATTGTCAGTATTCCCTTTGTGAGTAGAGCGTGATCTATGCCACTATCGCAACCTCGTTTACTTAATCTTATCGCCTTTGTTTGCATCGCCGCTGTGGCGTTTGCGGTCTTTAGTCAGCACGTACTAGGGATGCTACCTTGTGCTTGGTGTGTATTACAACGCTTGATTTTTATTCTGATTGCCTTGATTTGTTTATTGGTAAATTTTTCAAATTCACTGAGTTATCAAAAAATCATCACCGCAATCGCTGCTGTTTTTTCTATTAGCGGTATGTGGGCAGCTTGGCATCAAGCCACTGTTGCCAGCCAAAGCTTTTCATGTGATATGAGCTTTGCCGATGTCTTTATTTCACGTCACACTGGCTTAGATAGTGCTATTCCCTGGTTATTTGGTATTTATGCTACTTGCATGGACGCCGCCGTCACGCTCTTTGGGGTGGAGTATGCGCTTTGGGCTTTAATACTATTTGCGCTATTAACTATTGTTTTGATTTTTAGTTTGTTTAGAAAGGCTTAAGGGCCAAGCAATAGCCAGTGTTTTAGTACTACGCCTCGAACTCGTCTCTGCATTCATTAGGCTAAGAAGCTAAGTTAGGCCTTGCCAATTGCTATTTCTAAGGCGTAGCTAGGCTCTTAGCTTAGTCAGCAGTAAGGCCATGACCATACTCCTTCAATTCAACACATTAGCACCATCCCCGCTTCCTTCGCTCCTTAAAGCTCAAATGCTAAAAATACATTTAGCTCATGGTCTAAAGACATTCTGAGTAATTAATTTAATCAATCAACGTCATAGCCATAGTCAAAAGAAGTAAAAGTTTGTATACTTTACCTTAAAGATGTATATTAAATACATCTTAGTTGTAAGTAAAAAAGAAAACGCTGATTTACTTATCTTTTTTTAGCTCCGAAATTACTCGGAATTTCCAAGGAGTACCCTATGGGACAGTATAAAAAACTCTGGTGGACTCTGATAGCAACCCTCATGGTAACTTTATCTATTCTGGGTTACTACGGTGTCGAAATCTATCGCAATGTGCCACCCATGCCGGCACAGTTTAAGGTAGAAACTAGCGAGCAAGTCCTCATGAGTAAAGAGGATATTTTGCGAGGTCAATCCGCATGGCAAAGTACCGGCGGCATGCAGATCGGTTCAATTTGGGGTCATGGCGCCTACCAGGCACCTGACTGGACTGCTGACTGGCTCCATCGTGAGTTATTAGCTTGGTTAGAACTAGCTGCTCAAGACGAGTATGGTCAGAGTTATGATCAGTTGGAACCTACCCAACAAGCTATTCTACAGACTCATTTAAAAGCCGAGTATCGTACAAATACATACGATGAAGCAACTGATACTGTGACACTTTCTGAGCGTCGTGTTCAAGCGATTCAAAATATTGCTGGTTACTATCAAGATCTATATGGTGATGAGCCGAGTTTGCGATCGTCTCGCGAGAGCTTTGCCATGAAGGAAAACACGCTGCCGGATCCTGAGCGCCGTGAAAGACTAACTGATTTCTTTTTCTGGACAGCATGGACTGCAGCCACAGATCGTCCTGGTCATGACGTCACCTACACCAACAACTGGCCACCTGAACCACTCATTGACAACGTCCCTTCTGCTGAGAACATCGTCTGGTCGATTATTTCAATTATTTTTCTAGTCGCTGGTATCGGCTTTTTAGTCTGGGGCTGGGCTTTCTTGCGCAATGAAGAAGAAGACGATACGGTACCGCCTAAACGCGATCCGATTACTGCTATGGCACTGACTGACTCACAAAAAGCGCTATGGAAGTATGCTTTATTGACAGTCGTTTTATTTATCTTCCAGATATTTTTAGGTGGCGCCCTAGCGCACTATACAGTAGAGGGTCAACACTTCTACGGCATTGAACTATCTAAGTGGTTCCCGTATTCATTACTTAGAACCTGGCACCTACAAAGTGCTGTATTATGGATTGCCAGTGGCTTTCTGACAGCTGGCCTCTTTTTAACACCCATTATTAATGGTGCTAAAGATCCTAAGTATCAGCGCTTGGGTGTTAATATCCTATTCGCAGCCCTACTCATTGTAACGGTTGGTTCATTTATAGGTAACTACATCGCTATTGCCGGTCATATGCCTGAACACCTAAACTTTATGTGGGGACACCAGGGTTATGAATACCTAGATTTAGGTCGTGTATGGCAGTTCTTACTATTTGTCGGCATTGCCTTCTGGTTAGTTCTAATGATGCGTGGACTGATCAATGGCTTAAGACAGAAAGGTGACAAGCATTTACTAGCAATCTTTACTGCCTCTGTTGTTGCGATTGGTTTATTCTATGGCACTGGTTTATTCTATGGTGAACATACACCACTTCCGATCATGGAATACTGGCGTTGGTGGGTTGTACACTTATGGGTAGAAGGTTTCTTTGAAGTATTTGCTACCGCATCCTTAGCACTTGTCTTTGTATCACTCGGTTTAGTATCTAAACGCTTGGCCACTGTTGCCACACTTATTGCGGCCACACTATTCCTAGTAGGTGGTGTTCCTGGTACCTTCCACCACTTGTACTTTGCGGGCACTACAACCCCAGTCATGGCCGTTGGTGCAGCGTTTAGTGCATTAGAAGTGGTTCCTTTGATCCTTTTGGGCTATGAAGCCTGGGAAAACTGGCGTCTTAAGGATAAATCACCTTGGATGGAAAGACTACGTTGGCCGCTCATGTGTTTCGTGGCAGTTGCTTTCTGGAACATGCTTGGCGCAGGTGTTTTCGGCTTCCTCATTAACCCACCCATTTCTTTGTTCTACTTACAAGGCCTTAACACTACGCCGGTTCACGCACATGCGGCACTTTTCGGTGTCTATGGCTTCCTATCGCTCGGTTTTGTCTTGATGGTGCTACGTTATATACGTCCGAATATGGTATTTAGCGACAAACTAATGAAAATCGGCTTCTGGGGTTTAAACATTGGTTTAGTACTCATGATCGCCATCAGCTTGTTACCAATTGGTTTATACCAATTCTACGCAAGCGTGACTAAAGGAATGTGGTATGCACGTAGTGAAGGATTCTTACAACAAGATTTCTTAGAAACACTACGCTGGTTACGTACCATTGGTGATGTAGTCTTTATCGTAGGCGGGCTAGCTATTTTATTACAAGTAGTGAAAGGACTACTAGGCAAATCGGATTCTACAAGGCCAGAGCAAGTAGATGATGAAGCATTTAGCTGCTGCGGTGGTTGTGGTGGTCAAGCTCACGACACAGCATCCCGCACTACCAAGGTGGAAACCTTGTAAACTTAGTCCATAAACACTGAGCTGATATAATCAAAAAGCTAGAATCTAAAAAGCCGCTATTCACTGAATTTCAGGAGCAGCGGCTTTTATTTGCTTCCTTACTAAGTAAGACAAACGAGTTATTCGATACTTTAAGCAGCTTAAGCCTCGGGATACACATAGCTTATAGCTATGTTAGGCTGTGCCTGATTGTGCCACTCTTATCATTCGGATATCTATGCCCTTAAGGCTAGCGATTCATTATTAAGCGCTGTCGGGTTCACCCGTCTCGACACACATTCACTAAAATGGCGCTTGCTAAAAACTATCGCAGCGCCATTTCCTATAAACCTACTAACCAGCTAAAACCACATCACCGGTGACATAATCGCCATCAAAGCACGACGCATCAAAGCGCTCAATCTTAGGGTTTAATTCGGATATCGCTAACTTTAGATCGTCCAAGTCTTGAAAGACCAACGCATCCGCACCAATTTCTTGCGCAATCTGCTCAGTCGATTTACCATAGGCAATCAAATCGCTCTGATCTGGCATATCAATGCCATAGAAGTTAGGATAACGAACTGCCGGCGCAGCGGACGCAAAAAACACCTTATTGGCACCTGCATGACGCGCCATGCTCACAATCTCACGACTAGTGGTACCACGTACAATTGAGTCATCCACCAACAGCACATTTTTACCTTTAAACTCAATGCTCATCGGATTTAGCTTCTGGCGGACCGACTTCTTACGCACTGTCTGACCCGGCATAATAAAGGTGCGACCAACATAACGATTCTTGATAAAGCCCTCACGATAGGACAAATCGAGCGTCGAGGCCAATTCCATACCCGCTGGTCTGGAGGAATCCGGAATCGGCATCACCACATCGACTTCCGATAAACGTAGCTCACGTGCCACTTTTTGGGCCAACAACTCGCCCATGCGTAAACGACAGTTATAGACATTAACCCCATCAATGGTAGAGTCGGGACGCGCAAAATAAACGTACTCAAAAATACAAGGACTTAATTGCGCATTATCAGCACATAAACGCGAATGCAGTTTACCCTCGGTATCAATAAAAATAGCCTCACCGGGCGCTACATCACGCACGAACTCAAATCCTATCCCCTCAACGGCGACCGACTCAGAGGCTAGGATCCACTCAACTCCCTGCGGCGTTTCCTGTGTGCCTAAACTAAGCGGACGAATACCATTTGGATCTCTAAAAGCTAATAGACCGTAACCAGCAATCTGCGCAATTGCGGCATAGGCGCCTTTGACACGACGATGCACCGCCGTTACTGCATCAAAAATCTCAGACACCTGTAAACTGCTGCTTTTACTTGCCTCATATAATTCATGGGCAAAAACATTGAGTAATACCTCGCTATTAGAGCTGGTATTGATATGGCGACGATCGTGCTTAAACAAGGATTCACGTAACTCATCCGAATTAGTTAAATTACCATTGTGCGTAAAGCAAATACCATAAGGCGCATTTACATAGAATGGCTGCGCTTCCTCGGTATCGCTTGGGGTGCCGCTAATTGGATAGCGCACCTGCCCGATACCGCTATTACCCGGTAAAGAACGCATATTACGCGTGCGGAACACATCACGTACTAAGCCTTGTGCTTTGAAAATATGAAATTGATTATTTTGGTAGGTTGCAATACCGGCGGCATCTTGACCGCGATGCTGCAATAACAATAAACCATCATAAAGTAATTGATTGACTGGGGAACAACCGTGAATGCCAATAATGCCACACATGAAAATACGCCTAAAAAAACACTAAGAACAATATTTTAAACCCTTTTAATAGGGTAAATAAACCGCAATCCCCTCCGGCACCCAAGTTTTTATCATTCGAATTGCATCGACCGACATCCGTGCAAAACTTGACTCAACCCACCATGGTTCTTGTGGTAAAGCACTCCAACCTGCGATTAAAACAAGAATTAAAACAATAATCACACCGCGGAAGATACCGAATAAAAAACCCAAACCGCGATCAGCCGAACCTAGGCCAGTCGCATCCAATAAGGCACCGAGTGTTTTATTGAGTAGACCTAACAATAATAAACTGGCAATAAAGACCAGAAAATAGGCTAAGCCCACGGTTAAAATTGCCTGATCGATATAGCGAGCGAGCGTAGGAATTAAGTGAGGGCCCCACCAGATGGCAGCCAAAAAGCTTAAGATATAAGCCAGAAGAGAAAAAATTTCCTTGAGGAAGCCTCGCATCAAGCCGAGTAGACCTGATGCGAGGATCACCGCTAAAACAACATAATCAAAAGTTGCCATGATTCAACTAAAGACAAGCAGATTTAGCGACCCGTGACGTAGCTATCACTGAAGTTAAGCGCGCGTAAACGGGTTTGTGCTGCCTGTGCTGCCTCGCGGGTTGAAAAAGGACCGACCCGCAAACGATATACTTGCTTACCGTTAACGGTGGCACTTTGTACATAAGCATTAGATACGCCCGATCCTCTTAAACGATCACGCTGTACCCGGGCATCATTTGCCGAGCTATAAGAAGCCACCTGCAAACTAAATTCACCTCCGGTGCTAGCCGCTGGCGCCGAACTACTGGCGGCTGGGGTTCTACCCTCAAGAATGGCTAAAGCCTTACTACCATCATCGGTGCGCTTTTTATCATCAATTTGATTCTTAGCTTTTTGCTGCTGTTTGGCTTGCTCTTGTTGCTTTGCTTGGGCTTGCTGCTTTTGTTGTTGCTGCTTTTGCTGCTCAGCACGTGCCTGTTGCGCCCGTTCACGTTCGGCTGCCGCCTGCTCGGCGCGCTCACGCTCAGCTGCCTCTTGCGCCGCACTCTGAGTGGCTGTGGCTTCGGCAACGGAGACCGTAGATGAATCGGTACTTTCAGAACCTGTTTCGTTCTGAGTATTTGCAGCAGCAACCGCGACAGGCGTTTCTTGCTCTTCACCTTCTATACCAGTAGCACTAGACTCAGTGCCCTGCTCCGCAACCTCAGGACTTTGGGTGGCTAAGTGAGGGTCACTTGGTGTTTGTACCCCAGGTGAGCTCTCAACCACTAAACCACTACCTTGACCAATGGGTGAACCCGGTTGGATTAAGGGGCTAGTGTTTTCACTGCTGCTACCACTATCATCCGTTTTTAAAACGAGCGGTAAAATAATAATCGCCGCTAGCACCAGAATCACCGAACCAATTAAACGATTGCGAGATTTAATACGCTGCTCTCTAAGTTCACGATCGTTTTGATAGCGTTGCTGCTGTCTGGAGCTGCTGCGTCTTTGTTCATACTGAACCTCCTGACGCTGGTTTTTACCTGAACCGAAAAATGCCATACTAGTTATAACCTCAGATTAATTCGATGATGGCAGATGCGCCAGCACATCTGCGACCGTTAAAAATGAACCAAAAACCACAATCCGGTCTTCGGGGTTGCTACGAGCCTTAGCCGCTTCATAGGCCTGATGTGGACTATCAAAGACCCTAACCTCCGGTAAGCCGTCTTTGTCTTTACTGATTAAACTGTTTATTTTATCAGCTAATGCCTGTCCTGAGACACCACGGGTGCCGGATAAACTTGCACAATACCAATAATCCACCGTTTTTTCCAAGCATTTAATGACTTGGCTGACGTCCTTATCGTCCAGCATACCGAATACCGCCGTGGTATAGGGGAAATAGGACATGGCATGGAGATTATGCTGTAGCACGGCAGCCGCATGTGGATTATGCGCCACATCCAGTACCGTGGTTGGTTGACCCGGTAGGATTTGAAAACGGCCTGCTAATTCAACCCTTAATAAACCCTCACGAATCGACTGATTCGGCACTGGTGCAGACATTTTTAACGCTTCAACGGCTGTCAAGGCAGCGGCTGCGTTAATTAATTGATTGGCTCCTCTTAAGGCAGGATATGCTAAAGCGTGGCGACGTTGATTCTTACCAATATAGGTCCACTGGATCTGATCGCCAGTATAATTAAAATCACGTCCAAATAACTGTAAGTCGGCGCCGATTTCCTGCGCATAATCAATTAAGCTTTGTGGCGGCTCTGGATCGGCACAGATGGCGACTTTGCCCTGGCGATAAATATGTGCTTTTTCCCAAGCGATTTGCTCTCGTGTATCACCCAAGTAATTAATATGATCAATCGCAATCGACGTGATAATCGAGCAATCGGCATCAATGATGTTAACCGCATCCAACCGGCCGCCTAAGCCCACCTCAAAAATCGATACCTGTATATCGTTTGCTTTAAAAAGCAGTATCGCCGCTAAGGTCGTGTATTCGAAATAACTGAGACTGATATCACCACGCGCTTCTTCAATGATGGCGAGTTGCTCCACAATTTGCTGATCGCTAGCTTCTAAGCCATTGAGACGAATGCGCTCATTAAAGCGGATGAGATGGGGTGAGGTGTATAAGCCCACTCGATAGCCAGCAGCCAAATAAATCGACTCTAACATAGCACAGGTGGAACCCTTACCATTGGTGCCGCCGACCACTATTTTAATACTATCTAACTCGATGGGTAGGCGTGCTGCCACTTGCTTAATTCGATCTAGACCTAAATCAATTTCCTGACGGTGTAAATGCTCTAAATAACTTAGCCATGTACTAAGACTGCTGTGGGAGGTGGGGATGATGCTCATTAACTACGGATATTTAAGAAAATAAAAAAAGCGTAAGAGGCATTTAATGTTTAATTAAAGCTTCTTACGCTTAGCCTAAACAGCTCTATTTTAACGCTTTACTGGCGGTAAGTCAGTACAAACGCCATGTGCCGCTTCTGCTGCCATACCAACAGACTCACCAAGGGTTGGATGCGGATGAATGGTGGCAGCAATATCATCGATATCGGCCCCCATTTCAATGGCTAAACACACCTCGGAAATTAAATCACCGGCATGATCACCCACAATCGCCCCACCCAGGATGCGCTTAGTTTCGGCATCAAATAACAACTTGGTAAAACCATCTTCGGTGCCATTCGCAATAGCGCGACCAGAAGCAGCCCATGGGAATAAGCCTTTTTCAACCTT
Organism: Oligella sp. HMSC05A10; assembly: GCF_001808335.1. NCBI lineage: Bacteria > Pseudomonadati > Pseudomonadota > Betaproteobacteria > Burkholderiales > Alcaligenaceae > Oligella > Oligella sp. HMSC05A10. Next base: position 43,774 of record NZ_KV792927.1, read on the forward strand.
AACCCCTTGTGCTTTTGCTTGCTCCTCGGTTAAACCAGCCCAAGCAATTTCGGGATGGGTATAGGCAACAGAAGGAATCACCCGCACATCAAACACGGTTTTCTTACCGGCAATTACCTCGGCCGCCACATGCGCCTCATGCACTGCCTTGTGCGCCAACATCGGTTGCCCCACAATATCACCAATCGCAAAAATATGCGGTATATTGGTGCGCATTTGTGCATCTACCGCAATAAAGCCGCGCTCATCCACCGCAACACCAGCTTTATCGGCGTCTATTTTAGCGCCATTAGGGCGACGACCCACTGCCTGCAACACTAAGTCATAGCGCTGCGGCTCTGTTGGCGCCTTATCCCCTTCAAAGCTCACATAAATACCGTCTTCCTTGGCTTCGGCACTCACAGTTTTGGTGTTAAGCATTAAATTATCGAAGCGATGCTGATTACGCTTTTGCCAAACGCGGCTTAAATCCTTATCCGCACCAGCAAATAAACCATCCATCATTTCAACCACATCAATACGTGCACCAAGCGCTGAATACACGGTGGCCATTTCCAAACCAATAATACCGCCACCAATGACTAGCATTTTTTTAGGTTGTTGACGTAATTGCAGAGCACCGGTCGAGTCGACGATACGCTCATCCTCAGGAAGGAATGGCAATTTAACCGATTCACTACCAGCCGCAATAATCGCATGATGGAAAGCCACCTCTTGTGAGGAGCCATCTTCCTTTTGTACCACAAAGTGATGATCATCCTTAAAGCTAGCATGACCAACGATCACCTCTACTTTGCGCGCCTTAGCCATAAACGCAAGACCACCCGTGAGCTTATTAATCACTTGATCTTTAGCTTCGCGCAACTTATCCAGATCCACTTCCGGTTCAGCAAAATGGATACCCGCCGCAGATAAACCCTTAGCCGCCTCAAGTACGGAGACATTATGTAACAAAGCCTTAGATGGAATACAACCCACATTTAAGCAGACGCCGCCCAGGGTTGAATAGCGCTCAATTAATGCCACCTTGAGACCCAAGTCAGCCGCTCTAAAGGCTGCCGAGTAACCACCAGGACCTGCGCCAAGTACCACCACATCATAAGCGCCCTCACCTGCTTTGGCGCTGACTGCCGCCGCACTAGCAGCTTTGGCCGGAGCCGCAGCGGCGCTCGCTTGAGTGGTAGTCGTTGATTTGGAGCTACTATCGGCAGTCTCCGCTGCCGCTGTACTTTCCAACGTCAATAAGACGCTACCTTGGGACACCTTATCGCCAACCTTAACCGCTAAATCAACGATTTTACCCGCATGCGATGAGGGGATTTCCATTGAGGCCTTATCTGACTCAACCGTAATTAAGCTTTGCTCAACTTGAATTTCCTCACCGACCTCGACTAAAACCTCAATCACATCGACATTATCGAAATCACCGATATCGGGAACAACAACTTCAATTTTACTCATTGTTTTTTACTCCCTTAAAGTGAAACGCGACGGAAATCAGACATCAGCTTAGCCAAATGCGCATTGAAACGAGCTGCTGCTGCCCCGTCAATCACACGGTGATCATAGGATAAGGAGAGAGGCAACATCAGACGAGGTATAAACTCCTTACCGTTCCAAACTGGTTCGATAGCAGAACGAGATACGCCTAAAATCGCCACCTCAGGGGCATTAATAATCGGCGTAAAATCAGTACCACCAATACCACCTAAAGAAGAAATGGTAAAGCAACCGCCCTGCATTTGACTTGGTGAGAGCTTACCCTCACGAGCAGACTTCGCTAACTCATTCATCTCTATCGCAATCTCAACGATCGACTTCTGATCCGCATCCCGCAGTACAGGCACGACTAAGCCATTTGGCGTATCGGCAGCAAAACCAATATGGTAATACTTCTTAAGCACCAAGTTATCACCATCTAATGAGGCGTTAAACTCTGGGAATTTCTTCAAGGTGGCGACCACGGCCTTGATTAAGAAGGCCAGCATGGTGAAACGCACCCCTTCACGCTCATGCTCTTTGTTCATTAATTTACGGAATTCCTCTAGCTCGGTAATATCCGCTTTGTCATTGTTAGTCACATGAGGGATCATGACCCAGTTACGGTGAAGATTAGCACCTGAAATCTTCTTAATCCGTGACAATGGCTGTGTTTCAACCTCACCAAATTTAGCAAAGTCAATCTTCGGCCAATCAAGCACTTGTAGACCACCACCAGCAACCGCTTTAGTTTCAGTGGTTGCACTTGGCTGGCTAAAGCCAACGGATAAGGCGTTTTTAACGAATTGACGGACGTCATCCAACACAATTCGGCCACGCGAACCTGTACCGTTCACAGCGGTTAAGTCAACACCCAATTCACGGGCAAACTTTCTGACCGATGGTGAGGCATGCGGTAAATTACGGAATTCCTGAGCTGATAAGGCATAGGAAGCCGTAGGCGATTCCCTATCATCACCCAACTCAGCACGCTGAATTGGATAAGCGTGTGTTGCCTCGGTGGGCGCTTTGACTGTTGTAGGTTCGGCTGCTGCTGGCGTAGGGGCAGCGGTTGAGCTGGCGGGTGCTGCAGCCTCAGAGCCATCCGCTGCTGCCAACTCAAGAATCAAGCTACCCTTGGCAACCTTATCGCCTACCTTAACCCGTAGTGCCACAACTCGACCGGCATGGCTGCTTGGGATCTCCGTCGAAGCCTTATCAGATTCAACCGTAATCAGGCTTTGCTCCTCCTGAACGGTATCTCCCTCATTGACTAAGACTTCAATCACATCGACTTCATCAAAATCACCAATATCAGGTACGACGACCTGCACCACCCCACCACTCGCATCAGCTGGCGCGGCAGACGCTGAAGCCGCTGCTACAGGCGCTGACGTGTCGGCTGCCGTCTCAGTACTCACTTTATTCTCAGCTGTGGCGCTTGGCTCAGATGCAGATGCCACCCCGGCATCTGGCTCAAGCTCAAGTAATACCGTACCTTCGCTCACCTTGTCGCCGACTTTAACTTTAAGTGATTTAACAACACCCGCAGCAGACGAAGGGATTTCCATGGATGCTTTATCGGATTCAACCGTAATCAGACTTTGATCCTCCTCAATACGGTCACCCTCGGCTACTAACACCTCGATCACATCCACTTCATCGAAATCGCCGATGTCAGGAACTTTAACTTCAATTAAGTTACTCATCTTGATGTTTCTCCATTAAGCGTGATGTGGGTTAGGTTTATTCGCATCGATGCCATATTTATCAATGGCCTCAACCACTTTATCCATCGGAATCTTACCCTCATCCGCTAAGCTTCTGAGTGCCGCTAAGGTAATAAAATAGCGATCCACTTCAAAGTGCTTACGCAGCTGATGACGGAAATCAGAGCGACCAAAACCGTCCGTACCCAAGACACGGTAGCTACGCCCTTGAGGGATAAATTCGCGAATCTGATCGGCCACTGCCTTCATATAGTCAGTGCTTGCAATAATGGGGCCTTCAGACTCACTTAATAATTGCGTCACATAAGGCACTTTTTGTGTTGCGGTCGGATTTAATAAGTTTTGACGATTAACATCTAAACCCTCGCGACGTAACTCGGTAAAGCTAGTCACACTCCACACATCAGCGGCAACCCCCCAATCCTCTTCGAGTAGCTTTTGCGCTGCAATGCTTTCACGCAAAATCGTACCGGATCCGAGTAAGTTAACCTTGTGCTCACCGCCTTTGCCCTCGCTAAAGCGATACATACCCTTGAGGATGCCCTCTTCATCACCCGCTTTAAGACCAGGCATAGCATAGTTTTCATTCATCAAGGTGATGTAGTAGAAGACATTTTCCTGATCCTGAACCATACGTTTTAGACCATGCTGCATAATTACAGCCACCTCATGACCAAAGGCGGGATCGTAGGATACACAATTCGGAATGGTAGAAGATAGCAATAAGCTATGACCGTCTTCGTGCTGCAAGCCCTCGCCGTTAAGCGTGGTTCGACCTGCGGTACCACCCAATAAGAAGCCGCGCGCTTGAATATCACCGGCCGCCCACAATAAATCGCCCACACGTTGGAAGCCGAACATTGAGTAATACACAAAGAACGGAATCATAATGCGATTACTGGTAGAGTAAGACGTGGCTGCTGCAATCCACGAACACGTCGCACCCGCTTCGGTAATACCCTCTTGTAAAAGCTGACCGGATTCTGATTCACGATAGTACATCACTTGATCTTTATCGACCGGCGTATACTTCTGACCCTCTGGGGCATAAATACCGATTTGACGGAATAAACCCTCCATCCCGAAGGTACGACCCTCATCCGATAAAATCGGCACCACCCGATGACCTAATTGCTTATCCCGTAGCAATTGGTTTAAGAAACGCACAAAGGCTTGTGTAGTAGACATCTCACGCCCTTCCGGGGTGGGCTCAGTCACCGATTTAAAGTACTCTAGGCCCGGTACCGTTAAGCGCTCATCAGCATCACGACGACGGCGCGGATAAAAACCGCCTAACTGCTCACGTCGCTCACGCAAGTAACGCATTTCGGCAGAGTCTTCAGATGGACGGAAGTATGGAATCTCGCTAATCTTGTCATCTGGAATAGGAATATTTAAGCGATCACGTAAATCACGTAACGCCTCTTCCTCTAGTTTCTTTTGCTGATGCGAAGGGTTCTTACCCTGAACTGTTTCACCCAAGGCATAGCCTTTAATCGTTTTGGCAAGAATCACTGTAGGCTGACCCTCAGTTTTCATCGCCGCATCAAAGGCAGCATATACCTTGTTAGGATCGTGACCGCCGCGATTTAAACGCCAAATCTGCTCATCACTCATGCGGCTAACCATCTCTAAAAGACGTGGATCCTTGCCGAAGAAATGCTTGCGCACATAAGCACCGTCATTGGCCTTATAGGCTTGGTATTCACCGTCAATGGTCTCTTCCATGACCTTGCGTAAAATGCCGTCCTTATCGCGCGCCAATAATGGATCCCAATAGCTACCCCAAATCAGCTTAATCACATTCCAACCAGAACCACGGAATTCACCCTCAAGCTCTTGGATGATTTTGCCGTTACCACGTACTGGGCCATCTAGACGCTGCAGGTTGCAGTTAATCACAAAGATCAAATTATCCAGTTTTTCACGCGCAGCAAGACCAATAGCACCTAAAGACTCTGGCTCATCCATCTCACCATCACCGCAGAATACCCAAACCTTACGCTTAGAGGTATCGGCAATGCCACGTGCATGTAAATACTTTAAGAAACGCGCCTGATAAATCGCCATCATCGGGCCTAAGCCCATGGATACCGTCGGAAACTGCCAGAAATCAGGCATTAGGTGCGGGTGAGGATAAGAAGATAGACCCTTACCATCAACCTCCTGACGGAAGTTATCCAACTGCTCCTCACTAATACGGCCCTCTAAATAAGCACGACCGTAAATACCCGGTGAAGAATGACCTTGGAAATACACCAAGTCGCCGCCATGGTCCTCAGACTCAGCATGCCAGAAATGGTTTTGACCACTTTCGATCATGGTCGCTAAAGAAGCGTATGAAGCCATATGGCCACCTAAACCACCGCCACCCTCAGTTTCATGAAGATTCGCTTTTACCACCATTGCCACAGAGTTCCAACGAATATAGGCACGAATGCGTGCTTCCAATTCTAAGTTACCCGGATTAGGTGGCTCCTGCCCAGGAGGAATGGTATTTAAATAGGCTGTATAAGGAGAATAAGGGATATTTGAACCCGAACGGCGTGCTAAATCCGTTAGCTTCTCGATTAAAAAGTGCGCTCTCTCTGTACCCTCACGGTCTAATACTGCCTCCAACGATTCCAACCATTCCTGGGTTTCGACCTCATCAATATCTGGAATACTGGTTGCCGAATAATCTTTATCCATTCGAGACTCCTCTAATAGTGGTTGAATTAAGTCATCGCTAATTTATAAAATGACTTTAATAATTTATAGGATATACAACTTTAATTAAAAATGCGATCGGTTAAATACCTAAGACAGCACTGTCCTAATGATTAACCTCAAACAAATTTAAACTCGTACAGGCTAATTCTAGAAAAAACCGATAGTTTGTCAAGGATTTTTCATATAGCAATATCATATTTCGTAAAGTGAAATATTCAAATTCAGCATTCACTTAGCACGGGTCCAGCTAGCTCAATAAAGTATTTTTTTAAGCTGACTACTTTACTAAGTTCGTCTTACTAAACTTGTTAAAATGAAACGCTTATATACAATTTCGGCATCACAATCCTTTTACACGGTTTAGTGAGTAGTTTTTAGTAGATTGATATGGCGTCAAACTCCCATCTTTCGCTTATTTTGCCCCAAACGCTTAAAAACGAAAATAAGCGTAGAATGCATTGGATCATTCCGGTCTTTGTATTAGTGCTCTATGTCTTAGTGATTTTTGCCTTTATGGCAATTCAAAAGATTCAACATCAGCACGCCATTCTCTATTCAAACACGGAGGAGGTCAGGCACCAGTTATTGATTTTTCTGGTGGTGGCCATGTCATTTACCATCGTCATCAGTTTACTAACCCTGTGGCATTACACCCGTATCCGCTCTGAGGCTGAGGAGCAGCTCTTTTTAGAAACCACCTTTAGACGTGCCATGGAAAACTCCATGTCCACCGGGATGCGCGTTTTAGATTTGCAGGGTCGTGTGGTGTATGTGAATCCCGCTTTTTGCCGTATGGTTGGATGGAATGAATCTGAATTACTAGGCACGCTTTTCCCCTATCCCTATTGGGTGGAGGATAAGTTCGAACAACATGAGAAATACCTAGATATCGTCTTAAGTGGCAAGACCCCAAGCTCGGGCATGGAGATGGAGGCAAAGCGCCGGGACGGCTCTATTTTTACGGCCCGTCTGTATGTGTCCCCGCTGATGGACCCAAATGGTGAACAAATCGGTTGGATGACCTCAATGACCGATATTACGGAACCTAAGCGTATTCGTGAGGCTTTAACAGCAGCGCACGAACGCTTTATGACAGTATTGGAAAGTCTGGATGATACGATTTCGGTAGTCGCCGATACGCCCAATGGCACCGAACTACTCTTTGCCAATCGTACCTATCGTCGACTTTGGGGTTCAGAAGCACATGGCCATACCTTACTTTATAATGCCGCCACCGCACATCATGAAAATGATCCCTTGGCAAATAACGAGCTCTACATCGCACAGATCGGTGCCTGGTTTGAAGTGCAACATCGCACCTTAAACTGGACTGATGGGCGTAAGGTACGTTTACAAGTAGCACGTGATATTTCTCAGCGCCGTGAGTATGAGCAAAAACTCAGTGCGCAGCAGGAAAAGGTGCAGTTAAGCGGCCGTTTAAGCACACTGGGCGAAATGGCAAGTTCTTTGGCCCATGAGCTGAATCAGCCACTCACTGCCATTGTCAATTACAACTCAGCCATTGCCGCCTTAATTAAAAGTGAGCATCTGGATCAAGAGCGCTTATTACAGGTACTGGATAAATCCGTTTCTCAAGCCGAACGGGCCGGACGAATTATCGGTCGTATCCGTGATTTTGTGCGCCGTAATGAGCCCGAACGTCAAGCCGTTAAAATTGATACCATAGTTGAAAACACAATGGATTTAGCCTTTTTTGAAAGTCGCAAATATAGTAAGCAAATTGAGGTGAATCTGCCCGAGGACCTGCCTGAGGTCTATGCCGATCCAATATTAATTGAGCAGGTACTCCTAAATCTGGTTAAAAATGGCATCGAAGCGATGAGTCAAAGTGAGCACGAGACACTGTATGTGAATATATCCCAAGTGGGCTTGGAAATTCAGGTGCAAGTCATTGATAGTGGCCATGGCCTCAAGGATCCTGAACGCTTATTTGAACCCTTTTACAGTACCAAAAAAGAGGGGCTAGGTATTGGCTTAAATATCTGTCGCTCAATTATAGAATCACACCGCGGTAGATTATGGGCTGAAAATAATCCCAGTGGCGGTACAATATTTACATTCAGAATTCCCTGTTATAGAAAAGCTGATAACTCAATTTCACAAAATGGAGCAATAAATTAATTATGATAGACCATAGTAATAGTGTAATTTTTATTGTTGATGATGACGATGCTGTTAGAGATTCACTGCGTCTACTACTAGAAACTCAAAACTACCGAGTACAGACATTTGCCAGTGGTGAGGAGTTTTTAGAGCATTACAATCCTAATCTTGTCAGTGTCTTAATCACTGATGTACGGATGCCGGGTATGTCTGGCTTACAACTACAAGAGCAGTTATTAGAGCGTAAAGCCACCCTACCCATTATTTTCATCACCGGCCATGGCGATGTGAATATGGCGGTTTCAACCATGAAAAAAGGCGCAGTAGACTTTATTGAAAAGCCTTTTAATCTTGAAGATATCAAACCCGTCATTGCGCGTTTCCTCGATCAGGCTTATGAACAAATGCAGGAAGCGATTTCTCAACAAGCGGTAGACAGTTTATTAGCCCGCCTTACCTCACGTGAAGAGCAAGTACTTGAGCGTATTGTGGCTGGTCGTCTGAATAAGCAAATTGCCGATGACCTCAGTATCAGTATCAAAACGGTAGAAGCACATCGTGCCAATATCATGGAAAAGCTCGAGGTCAGCACCGTTGCAGACCTCATGAAAATCGTTTTAAAGAAGTAATTATCTAAAGGATCCAAGTTTTTGTATGAACGCTAGTATCATTGACGGCAAAGCTTTATCAGAAAAAATCAAACAGGGTTTAGCGCCCACCATTGAAGCACTTAAGGCAAAAGGCATCACGCCCTCGCTAACCGTGGTCTTGGTAGGTGAGGATCCTGCCTCCCAAGTCTATGTGCGTAATAAGCACAACACCTTTATCAAAATGGGCTTGGATTCCGAGGTTGTGAGCTTGCCTAGCGATATTTCTCAAGCAGAGTTATTGGCAAAAATTCATCAATTAAATGAGGATCCTAAGGTGAATGGCATCTTGGTGCAGTTACCCTTACCGGATCATTTAGATAGCCAGTTAATAATTCAACATATCAAAGCCGAAAAGGATGTGGACGGCTTTCACCGCTTAAATGCGGGCGCCTTAATGACCGGTGAACCGCAGCTCATTCCTTGCACCCCCTATGGCATCATGAAAATGCTAGAGGATCAGGGCGTCACCTTGCGCGGTGCCGAAGCAGTGATTGTCGGTGCCAGTAATATTGTTGGCAAACCCATTGCCCTACTCTTACAAAAAGCCGGTGCGACCGTCACCATTTGTAATTCCAAAACCAAGGATTTGGCCGCTCACACCAAGCGCGCCGATGTGCTTGTGGTCGCCACCGGTCGACCCATGATGATTAGCGGCGACATGATTAAACCCGGTGCCGTGGTCATCGATGTGGGTATTAATCGCCTGGATAATGGCAAGCTAGTGGGTGACGTTTATTTTGATGAGGCATCCAAAGTGGCGGCAGCCATCACCCCGGTACCGGGTGGCGTGGGTCCCATGACCATCACCATGCTATTAGTTAATACCATTCAAGCGACGATGCAACAACATGGTCTAGAGGAGCTGTCTTAAGTATGACGGAGCAACTTAGTAACAACCCATTATTAACGCCGCTTGAACAATTAATGCCGTATGAGGCGATTGAGCCCGAGCATATTGTACCGGCCATTGAGTTTTTACTCAAAGAAGCAAAAGCGCTGATTGAGCAATTAATCACCGTAGCGGAACCCAACTGGGACAACTTTATCGAACCTATGGAATACGGTACGGCTCGCTTATGGCGTGCTTGGAATGTGGTCAATCACTTAAATAATGTACACAACACCGATGCCGTTCGTAGCGCCTACAATACCCTATTACCGCAAGTGTCTGAGTTTTCGACCTGGATTGGTCTGAATAAGGCGCTATTTGAACAGTATCAAATGCTCCACCAAAGTGAGGCTTTCCAAGCGCTTAGCAAAACTCGTCAACGCATTATCACCGAAGCGCTCAAGGACTTTGAACTCAGTGGCGTAAGCTTAGAAGGTGAAGCCAAAACTCGCTATGCGGAGATGAGTGAGCAACTCGCCATGACCAGTCAGCAATTTGCCCTAAACGCTTTGGATGCAACCGACAAATGGAGCTACCACACCGAAGATGCTGAAGAAGTAGCTGGCATCCCAGAGCAAGTATTAGCAGCGGCCAATGACTTGGCCGGTGGCAAAGGTTGGACCTTTACTTTAAAAATGCCCTCCTATCTCCCTGTGATGCAGTATGCTAGCAATCAAGCGCTACGCCAACGCATGTATCAAGGCTATGCCACCATTGCTTCAGAGCAAGGTGATAAGCAGTTTGATAACTCTGACAATATTGAAACATTACTAAAACTACGGCTTGAGCTTGCTAAATTACTTGGCTTTAAGGATTTTGCCACCATGCAATTAGAAAAACGCATGGCCGACAGCCCGCAGCAAGTGATCGATTTTATTCGTGACTTAGCCGCCAAAGCTAAGCCATTTGCCGAAAAAGATATGGCCGAACTGAGCGCCTTTGCCCGTCAAGAGCTGGGTATGGCAGCGTTGGAGCCATGGGATTTAGCCTATGTCTCCGAGCGATTACGCGAAAAGAAATTCGCTTATTCGGATGAAGAAGTTAAACAATACCTACCTGAAGACCAGGTATTAAATGGTTTATTTACGATTATTGAGCATCTCTTTAAGGTCAAATTCGAAGCCACGGAGGCCCAAACGTGGCATCAAGACGCCAAGGTCTTTGCCCTCAAAGAGGCAGATCAGTTAATCGGTTATTTATATACTGACTTACACGCCCGTAACGCCAAACAAAGTGGTGCTTGGGTAGCTAATGAGCGCACTCGCCAACGTCATCAGGGTGAGTTAATCACGCCGGTGGTCTATTTAACATGTAACTTTACCCCACCCCAAGGCGCTAAAGCTGGTCTACTGCGTTTAGATGATGTGGTGACGCTATTCCACGAAATGGGTCATGCACTGCATGCACTCCTTTCCAAGGTGGATGAGCCCTCTGCCTCACCATTTGCTAGTGTGGAATGGGATGCGATCGAGTTGCCCTCACAGTTTATGGAAAACTTCTGCTATGAGTGGCCGGTGATGCAAAAGCTAAGCCGTCACCAAGAAAGTGGTGAGCCTTTGCCACGCCAGTTATTTGACAAAATTATCGCCGCAAAAAACTTCCAAACCGGTATGCAAACCGTACGGCAGTTGGAGTTTGCCTTATTTGATATGCTGCTACACCAGCAATTGGAGCAGCAAACCATCGCCGATGTGCTGACGCTGCTGGACGAGGTTCGACAGGAGGTTGCGGTCGTGATGCCACCTAGCTGGCACCGCTTCCCGCATAATTTCTCCCATATTTTTGCGGGTGGTTATGCGGCTGGCTACTATAGCTATAAGTGGGCTGAAGTGCTCTCAGCAGATGCCTATAGCTATTTTGAAGAGCATGCCACAGAGGAATTTGGCACGCTTAACCCGCAAGCTGGTGAACACTTTAAAAATGAAATTCTCGCCGTTGGCGGCTCCTTGCCTGCAACTGAGTTTTTTGAAAAGTTCCGTGGACGCCCAGCGGATCCTGCTGCCTTATTACGACACCACGGTATGGTGGATGAACAAAGCTAATAAGAGATTAAGATGATAAAGCGATTAAAAAAATCCTCGCTTGCCTTTGCCCTCTCCCTAGCGTGCCTGGGGATGGCAACGCCTATTGACTCGGCCTTGGCTGAAACTCAATTTTACTCAACCCGCTCACATCTGCCCGATTTAAAATTTGAGCTGCAGCACACCGATGAGCAGCGCTTAAGCGAGCAACAGTTTAAACAAAAAGTAGTCTTAGTTTATTTCGGCTATACCTATTGCCCCGATGTGTGTCCTACCACCATGGCGGAGCTGGCACTGATGAAAAGCATGCTCAGCGAACAACAACAAGCGCAGGTGCAAGTTATTTTTATCAGTGTCGATCCGCATCGTGATACCCCTGCCCGCTTAGAAAAATATCTAGAGGCTTTCGGTCTAGGTGCTATTGGTCTAAGCGGAACGGAAAAAGAAATTGCCGCCATTGCTAAACGTTATCGAGTGGCTTACCAAATTGAAAAGCCAAAAAATCCGAACAATCCGGAGCTCTATGATGTGATGCATGCGGAGGGGATTTATGTTTTTGATACCAATGGCAAAGCTGCTTTCCTCGCCTCCAATAGTCATGATATTGAGGGCTTACATCAGCGCGTCGTCGCCTTACTTAAGTGATAAGCTGCTGGAGGCGCACGGATATCGTTCACTTTAATTGACGCAACAAATTGCTTAACCTTATTTACCATTTCCCAAGGAGATAATGACCGTGATCACTATTTTTCACCTTCCCTCGACAGGCTCCTTTCGTAGTATCTGGTTAGCTTGTGAGCTTGGTCTCAGCTTTCAACTTAATCATCGTCAAGAAGCCGACGAGGCTTCTGATAGCGAAACCCACCCCTTAAGCAAGGCCCCTATTCTCTTAGACGGGAATATTAGCATTGCGACGCATGGTGCTGCCCGCGAGTACTTGCTCAGTAGCTATGACCGTTGCGGTATGCGTCCGCCAATGGCTCACCCCGACTATATCCAGTATTTACAATGGGTGCACTATCTAGAAGCTACACTTTTGCCGCTAGTTGAACAACAGAGCATCATTCATAAATTAGGCCAATCTAGGGTACCGTTTTTTGCTCGCTCAATTATGAAAAAAACGGTCTTAAACTACCTGAATACGCACATTATGCCGGAACTGCAGCGTCAACTAAATTACATCGATCAGTCACTGGCAGCTAGTGGTTGGACCTGTGGTAGTCGCTTCTGTGCGGCAGATATTGATTTAGCCTATATCTTATTAGGTTTAGAGGCTGAGGCTAAGCTGTTGCCTGAGCATAAAAATATTGAAATGTTCTTAAGCGCGGTTAAAGAGCGTGCTACCTATCAACTGGCCAAAGAAAAATCCACAACCACGAGCACTGCTTTGGGCTTTGAACAGAGCGCTCAAACCACTGCGGTGGCACAGGCTGAAGAGGTGGAACTAGTGGATGAGGAGCGAGCGGATGCTGTGGATACGAGCACTGCTGAAGCAGCACCACATGAAGCAGAAAGCGACGACATCACCACCGGTCATGATATGACCGAGCAGACTACGCCTAAGCGTGACTAAGCGATATAGTAAGAAGCCCACCATCAGGTGGGCTTTTTGCTTTTAACCGCAAGCGACTCCATCAATGACCTAAATAGGCCTTACCAACCTGATCATTAAGCAAGAGATTAGCACCCGTATCGTGCAACACAATACGTCCCGTCTCCAACACATAGCCACGATCAGCAATTTGTAAGGCCTTATTAGCATTTTGCTCGACTAGGAACACCGTGATACCATCATCACGGATGGTTTTGATAATCTCAAAAATCTGCTCAATAATTAATGGCGCTAAGCCCAGGGTAGGCTCATCTAACAGCAGCATTCTGGGTTTACTCATCAAGGCACGGCCAATAGCTAGCATCTGCTGCTCACCGCCCGACATCAAGCCAGAGCGCTGTGTGGCACGCTCACGCAAGCGAGGGAAAAGCTCAAATACATGCTCTAGCCCAGCCTCAATCTCCTCACGGTTTAAAAAGAAACCACCCATCTGGAGGTTTTCGAGTACATTCAGGTCCGGAAAAACGCGCCGTCCCTCCGGTGAAATCGCTAACCCCTTACGCATAATGGCATGCGTCGGTAGCTCTGAAATATCCTCACCCATAAAATGGATGCTACCGGTGCGAACGCGTGGATTACCGCAAATGGTTGAGAGCGTGGTGGTCTTACCGGCACCATTACTACCGATTAAGGTAACAATCTCGCCCTCATCTATGTGTAAGCTAACATCGTGCAGGGCCTGAATTGCACCGTAGCCCGAATTAATACTATCCAGTTTTAACATTGCCATGATTACTCTCCGAGATAAGCCTTAATCACTTCAGGATCATTACGTACCTGCTCTGGGGTACCGGTAATTAAAGGCTTACCATACTCCATTGCTAAAATACGATCGGAAATATTCATAATCAAGCCCATATCATGCTCAATTAATAGCACCGATAAATCATAATCATGACGTAACTGATTGATTAGACTAGCTAACTCAATCTTTTCCTGTGGGTTTAAACCGGCTGCCGGCTCATCTAACAATAAGAGCTTAGGCTCGGTAATCATACAACGCGCAATTTCTAAACGACGTTGATGACCATAAGCTAAATTACCCGCTTCGCGATTAGCGAATTCCTTGATACCCATAAACTCCAACCAAAAAACCGCCCTTTCTAAAGCTTGCTTTTCAGCGCGTCGATGACTGGGTAAATTCAATAAGCCGCGCAGAAAACCGGCGCCTTTATTGTGTTGCGCTACCAACAGATTTTCCAAGACCGTGAGATTTTTAAATAAACGCACGTTTTGAAAGGTTCTCACGAGGCCCTGTCTAGCCACCATATGACTAGTCCAGCCGGTGATATCCTTTGAGTTTAACGTGATGTTACCGCTAGTTGGCTTATAAAAACCGCTGACGCAATTAAATACCGTGGTTTTACCTGCACCATTTGGGCCAATAATAGCAAAGATCTCATTCTTCCTTACCTCAAAAGAAACATGATCAACTGCCAATAAACCACCAAAACGCATGCAGATATCACGAGCTTCTAAAACAATATCACTCATTACTTAATCTCCACATGGGCACGTTGTGCAGGTAATAAACCCTGAGGTCGCCATACCATCATCAATACCATCACTAAACCGAAAATCAACATCCGATATTCGGCAAATTGACGTGCAATCTCAGGCAAGGCGGTTAATAAGATCGCCGCAAGAATCACGCCCACTTGTGAGCCCATACCACCCAGCACCACCACTGCAAGGATTAAGGCCGACTCAATAAAGGTAAAGGACTCGGGGTTAACTAAGCCTTGTCGCGCTGCAAAAAACGCACCACCGAAACCGGCAAACATCGCACCTAAGGTAAAGGCGGATAATTTGATCGTGGTCGGATTCAGACCCAAGGAACGACAAGCAATCTCATCCTCACGTAAGGCCTCCCAAGCGCGACCAATGGGCATACGAATCAAGCGATTAGAAACTAATAAGGTAATCACCGCCAAAGCCAAAGCTAATAGATAGAGATAAATCACCACATGATTCGCATCATAGGCCCATCCCATCATCTGATGGAAAGTCTCCTCACCAGCCGGCGCGCGACGCGTCATGGCATGACCTAACAAAGTTGGCTTAGGGATATTGGCAATACCATCCGGACCACCCGTCCATTGGCTAAGGTTAATTAATAAAAGACGAATAATCTCACCAAAACCTAAGGTCACAATGGCTAAATAGTCGCCCCTTAATCTCAGTACTGGGAAACCGAGTAGATAACCAAACAAGGCAGCCATGCCACCGGCAACGGGTAAAGCCGACCAGAAGCCCCAACCAGCCCAATGGAATAATAAGGCGTAGGTATAGGCACCAACCGCATAAAAGCCCACAAAGCCCAGATCGAGTAAACCCGCAAAACCCACGACAATATTTAAACCCAATCCTAACATCACATAAATAAGGACAAGCGTCGCAATATCGACATTAGAACGGGAACTGAAAAAGGGCCAAATTGCAGCAGCGGTAACCACTAATAGAATCAGTAAATTAATCGTCCGCGGCTTTAATACCGGTATCGCCCAACCACTGCCGCGCTTATTCTTGGCAAAGCTTTTAAAGAGATAAGGACGGAAGAGTTGCACCACAAAGACCGCAGCAATACCCATCAACACAAATTCCCAATTAGGAACAATGTGCGTCTTTGCGCCTTGACGTACGAGCTGTAAACCGAAAATAGGAATGGTTAAAATGGCGGTTAATACAGCAGAAAAAATTGCAGTTTTAAGATTTTCAGCCATTAGACTTTCTCCACTTCAGGTTTACCTAAGAGTCCAGTCGGACGAAAAAGTAGAATCAATACTAATAAGCTAAATGCCACAATGTCTTTGTATTCAGAAGACCAGTAAGCCGCCGCTAAGGTTTCTACCACACCGAGTAATAGCCCGCCTAGAATCGCCCCAGGAATACTACCGATACCGCCCAATACCGCCGCAGTAAAGGCCTTAATACCGGCAATAAAACCAATAAATGGATTTAATTTACCGATCGCCAGTGCAATTAATACACCGCCCACCGCGGCTAGCATCGCTCCTAACACAAAGGTAAAGGAAACCACACGGTTGGTATCAATACCTAGTAGATTAGCCATCTGCATATCTTGTGAACAGGCACGTGAAGCACGTCCCATACGAGAATTCTTAATATAGAGCGTGAGCGCAATCATTAAGACAAAGACGACCAGGATAATCAACAGGCGTGAGTAGGAGAACATGACGGGATAACCAACGCCCATATCCCAGCGAAATGCGCCGGAAATGACATTAGGTACCGCCATATCACGCGCACCCTGACCAAGGGCTACCCAGTTCTGTAAGAAAATTGACATACCAATAGCCGCGATCAGTGAAACTAAACGCGGACTATTACGCGCCGGTCTATACGCTACTCGCTCAATGGTATAACCGTAGACACCGGTCACCACGGCGGCAACTAAAATCATAAACAGAATCAATAAAGGCAAAGGCAGAAAGCCATTAACCCCTATCGCCGTCAATGTAACCAAACCAACATATGCCCCGATCATATAAACTTCACCGTGCGCGAAGTTAATCATACCAATAATGCCATAGACCATCGTATAGCCAATCGCAATTAAGGCGTAAATGGCTCCTAGTGAGAGACCATTAAACAGCTGCTGTATAAGCTGAGGCAGAAAATCCATAAGTTCGTGCCCTTATAAGTAAAACAAGAGGCAATCATAATACGTAATTAGTTAAGAAACTATTGGCAATAACACTTAATTTTTGACACAAAACTAAGGATTAATATACCTGTGATTTTTAATGAGCGTTCACGACCCAAGCGACTGAGCAATGCAAATTCATATTTTTTAAATGTGATTATGCTATAAACATACTATTTTGCCGCCATAGGGCAGCAGCGACTCTCAATTGATAAAAGGATACACTGTGCTTAGCCTACTCACTAGCGACCATCAACATAGCACCCCTCATCTTGATAAAAAAGGCTTAGCAATATTTGAAAAATATGTCGCTCAGGCGAATTGCTATGTAGAGTACGGCGCTGGCGCCAGTACTTGGCATGCACATGAATTAGGCGCCAAGCAAATTATCGCCGTTGACTCTTCGGCTGAATGGATTCACAAGGTACAAGCGCATCTCCCCGATAGCAAGCAGGTGGAGCTCATCTATTGCGATATTGGTCCGGTTGGCCAATGGGGTAAGCCAATGGATGATAGGAAAATTAAACACTACCATGAGTATATGCTGGCGCCTTGGCGCTTAGCCCAACAAAAAGGGCTGCAGGTCGATCTGATTATGATTGATGGTCGCTTCCGAGTAGCTTGTTTTTTATATAGTCTGCTCTGTGCGGAAGCTGGCACGGTGATATTATTTGATGATTACAGTCTACGCTTTCGCTACCACCTAGTTGAGGATTTTTGTCCTAAGGTTGCGAGTCATGGCCGCTTAGCTGAATTTCATGTCAGCAAGGATTATGAGCTAAGCGAACTGGTTGCCATGATAGCGAAGTATTCGATTATCATCGATTAGCCACACCGCTATCAAGGCGCCTTACTTGACTTAAGCCCTTAAAGCCACGCTGAATAGCACAGCGTCGGCAAACAACAGGCTAGTCACTGCTAACCACCATATTTTTTTTGGGTTTTGCCGTACCGAGGTTCCACATCAACGCTCTAAAGGGAGCCAGCAGCATAATCGACAAACTCACCTTGAGTAGCAAGTCACCTAGGGTAAGCGTAAACCAAGGCACGCCCGTACCCACAAAGGCAACAGCAAAAAACACAAAGGTATCGATAACCGAAGCGAGCACGCCCGCTAATAAAGGCGCCAACCACCAAGCCTGTTGACGCAAGCGATGAAACACGAAAATATCAAGCACATGCGCCAGTAAAAAAGCCGTACCGGAAGCCAAGGCGATTCTCGGCGTTGACAAATAAATCGATACAATCAATGCCGCAGCAAAACCCCAGTACACAATTCGACGTGCCGCTTGCGGACCAAAGCGACGATTCATCAGATCGGTCACTAAAAAAGTCACGGGATAGGTAACAGCCCCCAAGGTTAACCAATCATTAATATGAAACTGTGGTTGCACAAAATAATTGGACGCTGCCACTAAGGCACACATAATCGCTAAAGCAATCAGGCGTTGATGCGGTCTGATTGGTTCAAATTGCATGCCACTAAAGTGCGTATCTTGTACTTGCGACATAAGGCTCAAAAAACTCCAACGATAAAAATTAAGAAGATCGATGAGGACTTAATTCCACGGCCAATTCCTTGGCGCGCTCATAGGCTGCCTGCATTGCCATGGCCACAATGGCTTTTAGATCCTCACGCTCGAATACGGATAAGGCCTGCTCCGTCGTCCCTTTTTTAGAGGTGACATTGGCTCTAAGCTGCGCAATTGGCAAGGACGACTGCGCCATCATCTGAGTCGCACCTTTAAGCGTCTGAATCGCATGTTGACGGGCTGTTGCTTGATCATAGCCAAGAGCAATAGCACCCTCAATCAGCGCTTCGGCAAATAAATACACATACGCCACCCCACTACCACTTAAGGCCGTCACCGCATCCAACATGGTCTCCTCAGCAACGAAGTCTACTCGACCACATGCCTTAAACATCGCTGCAAAACGAGTGCGCTCTGCGGCTGTCACGGCGGCCGCACAATAGGCCGCAATCACACCCTCACCCACTAAGGAAGGTGTATTTGGCATGGTGCGAATGATTTTCAATATAGAATCGTCACGCTGTGTGAGAAAATAAGCTAAGGAGGCAGTACTTAAACCGGCCGCCACACTAATTACCAGCTTATCAGCCGAAAAAAACGGCTGATACTCCTGCAGCACCGTCTGCATCATCTGCGGCTTAAGCGCTAATAACCAAATATCGGCATCGGCAAAAGCCGCACTAGCACCAATTTGTACCTGCTGTACACCCTTGGCACGCCAGTTGTTCAAGGACGCTTCCGAATTGACAGAAATCAATAGCTCATCAGCTTGACAACTACCCTGCAGCAGCATGCCATCAATAATCGCGGCAGCCATATTACCACCGCCGATAACACCAATCTTCATAGTTTATCTAATGCTACACTAGGGCAACGCCATTGAAAATAACATCGCTTATAGTTTTTAGGCTACCTTAACCTTAGGTTCAGCAATCGCTGCACCCACCTCACCAATCACACTGGCTAAGTTAAAGCCCTCCGCGTTAAGCAGCGCCAACACCTCATCCACCGCCTCCGGACTTACAGCTAATAACAAGCCGCCGGAGGTCTGCGGATCGGTTAAGAGCGCACGATCGACATCCGTCATGCCCTCAGCTAATTCGACACGCTCGCCAATCGCATGCCAGTTACGACCAGAAGCACCGGTAATATAGCCCTGCTCGGCAAGCTCACGTGCACCCTCTAAAAATGGTACTTGCGCTAGCTTAATATGCAAATCAACACCCGAAGCACGCGCAATCTCAGCCGCATGACCTAATAAAGCAAAGCCCGTCACATCCGTCATCGCATGCACCGCCGCCATAGGACCAAGCTTTGCACCTGGTGTATTCAGCTGAGTGGTGGAGGCAATCATCAATTGATAGGCAGCCTCAGGCAAGGCGTTTTTCTTAAGTGCTGCGGAAAATACACCGATCCCAAGCCCCTTGGTGAGAATCAACACATCACCCGTTTTAGCCTTTGAGTTACGCTTAATCTGCTCAGGATGCACTGTACCCATCGCCGCTAAGCCGTAAATCGGCTCAACCGAATCAATTGAGTGCCCGCCAGCGACCGGAATACCTGCTTGCTGACACACATCGGCACCACCCTGAAGAATTTTAGCAATTTGATCATGCGGTAAAACATTAATCGGCATTGCCACCAAGGCTAAGGCCATCACGGGCGTGCCACCCATGGCATAAATATCTGATAAGGCATTGGTCGCTGCAATGCGACCAAAATCATAAGGATCGTCGACAATCGGCATAAAAAAGTCTGTAGTCGCAATCAATGCCTGCTCATCGTTTAAACGAAAAACCGCTGCATCATCGACCGTCTCATTGCCCACCAAAAGATTTGGAAAAGCTTGCCCCGTCGGCATACTCGCCATCAGATTAGACAGTACATCGGGGGCGATTTTACAACCGCAGCCACCGCCATGCGATAAAGAGGTTAAACGAGGGGATTGATTAGATTGCGTCGTATTACTTTCAGCCATGAGACTCACCATCTGAAATAAAATTGGCGGAAGGTAGCAGGAGTCGAACCTACCTGGGAATGTCTGACATCCCCAACTGGATTTGAAGCCCAGCCGCAACACCGGTTACGCATACCTTCCGACGAAGTTAACGCTCTATTATAACCAATCTAAAGAGCGGTTGCGAACTAATCTTCGTTCCTTGACCCGACGCGTTAAACCAGCCCGATCAAAATACTCTAACACCTGCACCGCGCGCTTGCGTCCCAGCCCTGATGCGTCTCTAAACTCGGCCGTGCCAATATCATCTTGAGGTTCCATGCTGAGTACAATCTGTGCCAAGCGCTGTAATGACTTACGGTGATAAAAAAGATCATGCACTACTTGGAAAATTTCACCTTGACGGCTTAAGCGACGTAAAACCTGTCGTACATCACCCTCTTCTGCCCCTAATTGCTTAGCAATATCGCGCACCCATGGCGGATTAGAACCACCCGCTTCAACCATCGGTAAAATCTGCTCGGCTAACTGCGCCTCTTGCGCCGATAACACCGGGATATGATCTGGTAAATGCAATAAACTGCGAGTGCGAGCAATCCGCCCTTGCTCAATTAGCGAGCGCACTAATAACTGCCATAAGCCATCGCTCACCTTGGGTAAGCTCATACGTCGCATACGCAACAGCTCTACCCCCACCTCGTCCGGGGACTGCTCATGAAAAGCCGCTAAGCGCTGCACCACCTGCTCAGCTAAAGCCTGCCATTGATCCGCTAAAATCCAAATCGTCTGCGCTTGTGCACCACCCGGCACCAAAGCCAACACACCTGGTGGCTGGGTCAATTTATCCAAAGACTTAGCGGTTAAGCGTAAAAGTGTTTTTTCACTTAAACCATAGGGCGCTAATTTTAACAATACCTCGATACTGGCACCGTTTAAAAAAGCCTCCACCCCCGCTAACCACGCTAAGCGTTCGGGCGAGCGACGCTTACGATCGGGTGCATTAGGATGCAGAATCCGACCGCCGCCAATGGTTTGCGCCGCCTGCGGATTACGAATAATAAAGCGATCACCGGTCATACTGCAAATCGGCTCGGTGGACACCAACTGCACCATGGCACGCTGTCCTGGCTCAACCCTATCCTGACTTAATGGCACCGCATGCACATAATAATGCTTTGCCGCAATATGCAAATGCAAGGGCGTCCACGTCTGAATTCTTTGCTCTGATGAGTGCAGCAACTGCAAGCTCACATCAATATTAAACGAGGGCGTGAAGCTACGCGCATCAGCAATCCAATCACCGCGCTCAATGGTATCCTTGGTCATACCAACGACATTGAGGGCACAACGTTGACCAGCACGCGCCGTTTGCGAAGGTTGATCCTGCGCATGGATAGAGCGAACTCGTAGCGACTGAGCTGAGGGAAAGTGCCTTAAATCAATCACCTCACCTGCGGCTTGGGCTACTTGAACACGTAAGTCCAATTCACCCCCATGCACAGTACCCGTCACCACAGTACCCTGCCCACTTAAGCTAAAGACGCGGTCTACTGCCAAGCGAAATAGACCCTCAGCCTGTTGATTACCGCGCGCCTCAGCCTCTTTAAATAAATACTCACGTAACTCATCAATACCCAGATGGTCCTCAGCTAAGGCATCCGTTACAAAAAACGGTGCTTTTTCCAAAAAACTACCGGCGACCAAGGCCTCTATTTCTTGCTTGACCTCATCAATACGAGCCCCATCAACCACAGCGGCTTTAGTAATCACATTGGCACCAGCCGTAATATGAAGTAAAGAAAGAATCGCTAAATGCTCACGGGTCTGCGGCATCACCCCGTCATCGGCAGCCACCACCAATAAGGCAAAATCAATACCAGTGGCGCCAGCCACCATGGTACGAATTAAACGCTCATGTCCCGGCACATCAATAAAGCCAAGCACATCGCCATTAGCTAAGGGAGTATAGGCATAACCTAATTGAATCGAAATCCCGCGTCTTTTTTCTTCCTCTAAACGATCAGTTTCAACCCCCGTTAAAGCCCGGATTAAGGTCGTTTTACCATGGTCAATATGACCTGCTGTACCAATAATCATGAATTAAACTCTCGTCAAATCCTGTTGCAGTTGCGCCAAAAACTCCGCTTCTTGATGCCTTTCCAAACAACGCATATCTAATAATAATGTATCGTCAGCAATCCGCCCGATCACCGGTTTAGAGAGGCGACGTAAGCGCTTTTCTAAAGCCAGTAAATGACGACCAGGACGCCCCTCGCCCACATAACGCATGGCTAAACCATAACTAGGTAGTAACTCGACTGGCATGGCGCCACTGCCGATTTGGCTCATCATGGCCTCTACCGTCACCCTAAACTCAGGACCCACCCATTGTTGAAGCGTCTGTTGCAGGTTTGCCGCACTTTGCTTGATCGCATCTGGGCTGCGAGTAAATAAACGCAGCGTAGTTAAACGCTCTGCCAATAACTCCGGACTGCGGTATAGTTGCAACACTGGCTCCAGTGCCGCCAGCGTGATTTTGCCAACGCGTAGTGCACGTTTGAGTGGATTTTTTTTGATTTTTGCAATTAAATCGGCACGGCCTACAATCAAACCAGCTTGCGGACCACCGAGTAGCTTATCACCACTGAAGGTCACAATATCAGCGCCGGCCTCAATGGTTTGCCGCACGGTGACCTCCGCTGGCAAACCCCATTGCCTGAGATCGACTAGGGTACCACTGCCTAAGTCAACGGTGCACGCTAAGCCATGCTGCTTCGCAATGGCTGCCACCTCAGCCACCGACACCTCTTTGGTAAAGCCATTAATTTCATAATTACTGCAATGCACCTTCATCAACATGGCGGTGTTATCAGCGATGGCTTGCTCATAATCATGTGCATGCGTGCGATTGGTAGTACCTACTTCCACCAAGTTGACATAGGCACGCTTCATAATATCCGGAATTCGGAAGGCCCCACCAATCTCCACCAGTTCACCGCGTGACACCACCACCTCACGCTCAGCAGCGAGGGAATTTAACATAAGCAATACGGCGGCAGCGTTATTATTAACCACTGTCGCGGCTTCGGCACCGGTTAATTCACAGAGCAGCTCCTCAATAAGGTCATCCCGATCGCCACGCCCACCCGAGGCTAAATCGTACTCTAAATTCATCGGCTCACGCATGGCCTCAACCACGGCCTCAATCGCTACCTCGGGCAATAAGGCACGACCCAAATTGGTATGCAGTACCACCCCAGTGAGATTAAACACTGGTCGCAGCTGGGATTGCGTCTTTTTTTGTAAAGCACGCGCTGTCAGCTGCGCAAAATCACGACTCAAGTGAGGTGATCTTAAGTCAATCACTAAGGCTTTGTTTTGCTGAATGTTCTGACGCAAATCCTCTAATACCAACCGCGCTTGCTGACTCACCAATTGATGACCATACGCCGCCAGCAAAGGCTTAAAAACCTCACTACTTAACAACTTATCAAGCGCTGGTAAATCTCTAAATGAAACTCTCTGCGTCATACAACACCCTCAATAACTACTCTTCTTCGCCTACTTCAGCCGCTTGCCATAAAAATGGATTACCGCTGCTGCGCTCCAAACCCTCATCGGCCATCAAGATATCTAATTGCAATGTGGCCAAATCATCAGCAATTGGATCCACATTCAGATCCTTTTCCTGATAGAAAATCTTCCGATAGCTATGGCAACTCGGACAGGCCTCTGCCTTAATGGCTTCCGACTGCCCCTCCAAATGATAATAACTAATATCCTTAGTGCTTAAGCAGGTAGAGCACACCACACGTACCATATGCCAAAGGGTAGAACATAGGGAACAACTTAAATAGCGAATGCCTTGATTAGCACCGATTTGCACCACGCTACTAACAGGCAAAGAACCACAGCATGGGCAGACGCCGGATTCCTTTTGTACCACCGGTAAATTGTCCTCGCCCAAATCAATTGCTAACTGTGTCCAATAGACCTGCAAAGCCGCCATGATCACCGGTGCCATGGCCGGATCTGCATCCTCATCCGCTAACACGCGATCGGCAATGGCCTCGAGGACCGCTGGCTCATCATCAATTTGCTTTAACATCGCTTGTGCGACCGTCACCGCCACCTCCGGAACGGAATCGGCCTGAACCAAATACTGCAGAATATCAGCCAGTATCTTTAACCACACGGGATCACGCTCAATCGTGGCTGGTTGTAACGCTGGCATACCGTACTTTTGCGAGGATTCGATCCTTTCCTCACTCACCTCCGGCAAGGCATAACGCGTCACCACCTCGGCTTGAGCCTCTGTTATCACAGCAATTAATAATAAATAATCACGTAGTGGATTATCCTCAGCGAGCTGCCTTAAACGCGCAGCACGTGAGCTAAAAACAGACTTCGCTTCAGGCAAAATAATGCGCGGAAAAGCAAAGGAACTATCATCTAAAATTTCATCTTTAGAACGAATTTTTTGCAATGTCATACTCCAATAAAAAACTGCCCTACAGATGGTTAATTGTAGAGCAGTTTTAAGGGACTACCTACCTAGTCCGTTAAGAAAAATATAGATTAAATCTTCTCAACATTGACCAGGAAGGACTTGAACTCAGGCGTCTGAGTGTTACCGTCACCGACCGCTGGCGTTAGACTATTGGCTATGAAGCCTTTTTTAGCCACACCTACAAAGCCCCAGTGTAACGGGATACCAACCTGATGTAACTCCTTACCGTCGACCGTGAGCGTTTTAATACGCTTAGTCACCACAGCAACTGCTTTGATGTAGTCACGTTTAGAAGAAACCTTAACACGATCACCGGCCTTAATGCCAAGTTTATTAGCTAGGCCCTCGCCAATTTCAACGAATTGCTCTGGTTGTGCAATAGCGTTGAGCTTGACGTTTTTAGTCCAATAATGGAAGTGCTCGGTTAAACGATAGGTGGTACCTACGTACGGGAACTCGTCGACCTTACCCATATCTTCCAGGTCACGCTTAAACACACGGGCACCCGGGTTATTAAGCGCACGAGGCTCATTCGGGTTCAGCGGGTTAACGGCCAGTGGCGTCTCGAACGGTTCATAATGCTCAGGGAACGGACCTTCGGCCATACCCTTACGTGCAAAGAAACGACCTGTACCCTCAGGGTTCATAATAAATGGACCCATACCGTTAGCCGGTGCTTCATCCGCCTTATAGTCAGGTACGTCAGCGCCTACCCAGGCTCTACCGTTCCAGTAAACAAGCGCACGGTCACTATCCCATGGACGGCCATTAGGGTCAGCCGAGGCACGGTTGTATAAAATACGACGGTTCGCAGGCCATGCCCAAGCCCAGTTAAGGGTTTGACCAATACCTGTTGGGTCGCTATTGTCGCGACGTGCCATCATATTACCCTGCTCGGTAAAGGAACCAGAGTAAATCCAACAACCACAAGCGGTTGAACCGTCATCACGTAACTCGGCAAAGCCAGCAAGCTGCTCCCCGGCCTTACGCGTCACAATGCTCGGATCGCTCGGGCTCGTTAAGTTAAGCAGTGCCTTACCACTCATCTCCTTAGCTAACTCCTCAGCTGAAGGATCTAAACGTGTGCTGTACGGCCAATCCAAGTTAAGGATTGGATCAGGGAAAGCGCCGCCCTCTTCGAGGTAAAGCTCACGAATGCGATTATAGAGCAAGGCCATAATCTCAATATCACTCTTGGCTTCACCCGGTGGGTTAGCACCCTTCCAGTGCCATTGTAAGACACGTCCGGAGTTTACTAGCGCACCCGATTCCTCAGCAAAGCAACTGGTCGGTAAGCGAATCACTTCGGTTTGGATAGATGCCGTATCGACATCATTTTCCTCGCCTGCATTACGCCAGAACTCAGAGGTATCTGTACGTAAAGGATCCATCACCACCATAAACTTCAACTTAGCAAAGGCCTCAGATTGCTTTTTCTTGTGAGGTGCCGCCGCTAATGGGTTAAAGCCCTGACAGATATAACCGTTAAACTTGCCCTGCGTCATCATCTCATAAGCACGTAACATATCATACGGCTTATCGAGTTTAGGGAACCAGTCATAACAGTAATCATTGGCTGCTGTTGCCGCCTTACCGAACCAGGCCTTACTTAAACTAACCCAGAACTTTTTGTAATTACCCCAGTAGCTTAACTGATTCTCACGCATCGGCTTATGCGCACGCGCTTTAATGTAATCATCAAAGCGCTGCTCACCGTCCTTGGCCAGGGTAAGGTAACCAGGTAATAGATCAGTCATCAGACCTAAATCGGTTAAGCCCTGAATATTGGAGTGACCACGTAAGGCATTAACACCACCACCCGGCATCCCGATATTACCCAAGAGTAACTGCATCATCGCTGCGGTTCGAATAATTTGCGAACCGATGGAGTGCTGCGTCCAGCCTAGGGCATAAAGAATGGTTAAGGTACGATTTGGTACATGCGTAGAAGAGATAATCTCGACAATCTCTAAGAACTTATCCTTAGGCGTACCGCAGACACGCTCAACCATCTCAGGGGTATAACGCTCATAGTGCTTTCTCATCAGCTGATAAACACAGCGTGGATGGGTCAAGCTCGGGTCAGTTTTAACATAACCCGTTTCTTCGTCAATCTCGTATTCCCACGTGTTACGGTCATAGGTACGAGTCTCCTCGTTATAACCGGAGTAAATACCCTCATTAAAATCAAAATCCTCACGCACCACAAAACTAAAGTCAGTGTAGTGACGTACGTATTCATGTTGGATCTTGTTATTATCCAATAAATACTTGATGACTGCGCCCAAGAACACAATATCCGTACCCGTACGGATTGGCGCATAGATATCGGCTACCGATGCTGTACGATTAAAGCGCGGGTCCACACAGATAAGCGTCGCCTTATTGCGTGTTTTTGCCTCGATCGCCCATCTAAAGCCCACGGGGTGTGCTTCAGCGGCGTTACCGCCCATCACTAATACAACATTGGCATTTTTAATATCGACCCAGTGGTTCGTCATCGCACCACGGCCAAACGTCGGAGCAAGACCTGCTACCGTCGGACCATGTCAAACACGAGCCTGGTTATCGAATGCTAACATCCCCAGCGGACGAATAACTTTGTGAGTTAAATAACCCACCTCGTTAGGCGATGCAGAGGCAGCTAACATACCTGTTGTTAACCAACGATTAACCGTTTCGCCCTTTTCATTTTTCTCGATAAAGTTTGCGTCACGGTCGTCTTTCATCAGACGAGCAACCTTGTCAATGGCCTCTTCCCACGACATACGAACCCACTTATCTGAACCCGGAGCACGATACTCGGGGTACTTTAAGCGATTCGGGCTGTGAATAAAGTCAATCAGACCGGCACCCTTAGGACAGAGGGCACCACGGTTAACCGGGTTATCCGGGTCACCTTCAATGTGTACGATCGTGTCAATAGCGTTTTTAGCACCATCACCAATACCGTACATTAATAATCCACAGGCCACTGAACAGTAAGGACAGGTATTACGCGTTTCTGTCATACGCGCTAATTTGTACTGTCTAACTTCTGCCATAGCGGGCGTTGGCGCCGCACCAAGTAGTGTCAGACTGGACCCTGCCGCTGCTGTACCGGTAGCCTTGAAGAATTGTCGTCTAGTAATCTTTACCATAACGAACCTCCAGACAATTAACGTATAGCAACGTCCGTATCAAAAAATGATACCTCAGTTAAAAAACTCCGCAGCGCAATAGCTACACTGCTCCACCCTGCTAGTGTAACGCTTTTTTGTGGGCTTGAGTAGTCGCCCACACACTTTAGATAGTAAATTATTTATGTTCTAAAGAAATTGATAGCATCTTAATTACTACCGTGACGATATTTAAGGTGCAGCAAATGCTTTTTCTCAACTTGTCTAAATCCGACCACCAATAGCGTATTTAAAATCAAATATAAAACCGCGGCGGCAGAATAAGCGATAAAGGGCTCATAATAGGTACTATTAAAATAGCTGGCGGCACCGGCAATCTCCACAATGGTCACAGTGGAAGCCAAGGCCGTCGCATGCATACTCATAATCACCTCATTACTATAGGCGGGCAAGGCACGTCTTAAGGCCGATGGGATAATGATTCGGTGCATGGCTTGAAAACTACTCATACCATAGGCCATAGCTGCTTCAACCTCACCACGATCGGTGTTTTTAATCGCACCGGCAAAAATCACCGTGGAGTAGGCTGCGGTATTGAGCGTTAAAGCACTTAAAACCCAGATATACCCGGATTTTAAAAACTCCCAACCCGGTTGCTGCATTAAGTCACGCACCGGTTCCAAACTAGGAATACCATAATAAAAAATATACAGTTGCACTAATAGTGGCGTACCAGTAAAAAAATACACAAAGCCATTGGTTAAACGACCCAGCAGAGTGCAATTCTTTAATGATATAACTGATAAGGGCAAGGCGATAAAAAAGCCTATCGATACCGATACCAAGGTCAACATAATCGTCACTGGCACAGCATCTAAACAGGTACGCAGAGCTAATAGAAAAAGCGCTAATGTATCACTCATCAGAACCCCCTACTAAGACACCACGTTGATAGCGCTTTTCTAAAAACACAAAGACTTTTAATGAAACATAGGTGATCAATAAATACAGTAGAGCGGACACAATATTAAAAGCAAAGGAGGATTGCGTAGCACTGCCCGCCTGCTGAGCTACCCGCGTCATATCGTCTAAACCGATGATTGACACCAAGGCGGTAGATTTGGTCAATACCAACCAGTTATTACGCACGCCCGGTAAGGCATAACGCATCATCAGCGGAAAAGTCACACTATACAGCACTTGAAAAGGTGTCAGACCATAGGCATAACCGGCTTCAATCTGCCCACCCGGCACCGCTAAAATAGCGGCTCTAAAGGTTTCTGTGAAATAGGCCCCAAAAATAAAGCTCAAGGTAAAGACACCCGCAGCAAAAGGACTAATCTCAACATCAGACCATCCCAAAGCGGAGGTAATGGCATTAAGACCTAATTGCGCACTGTAATAAACCATCAACATCCAAATCAAATCGGGTACTGCACGCACGATGGTTGAGTAAGCACCGGCGATAGACGCCAACACCACACTACCCGACAGTCGCATCAAGGCGCCAATCAAGCCAATAATAATGGCACAAAGCACAGAGAGCACACCAATCTCAACCGTGAGCAAGGCGCCATGGAGTATTCTTGGCATATATTGCCAAATCACTTCAAAATCAAACATAGGTCCTCTTAAATGAATGAGGTGATTTTACCGAAAATACGCAACAAATCGTAAGAAAACTCAACTTGAAGAAATAACTCCTGATTCAGCCATGCCTCGCACTGAATAATTTGCTAATATCTTATGCTTATCCCTTATAGTAGCCGTCAGTAAAAAAGGCTATCATTTTAAAATCACTTTTAAAATCGTTTATACAAAAGGAAAAAGGACTTGATGATGACAATCACAAAAAAGCTATTTGGCGCTACGTT
Source organism: Oligella sp. HMSC05A10 (assembly GCF_001808335.1). Taxonomy (NCBI): domain Bacteria; kingdom Pseudomonadati; phylum Pseudomonadota; class Betaproteobacteria; order Burkholderiales; family Alcaligenaceae; genus Oligella; species Oligella sp. HMSC05A10. Next base: position 73,650 of record NZ_KV792927.1, read on the forward strand.
GCTTAGCTTTGCGCTTGCTAGTAGTCTCGCTCAGGCGCAGGAGCGTACGATTCGCTTTGGTAGCGATGCGACCTACCCTCCCTTTGAATCGACCACGCCGAGCGGTGAGATTGTGGGCTTTGATATTGACCTCGCTAAGGCGATGTGTGAGCGTTTAAAGGCGACATGTACTTTCCAAAATCAAGGATGGGACGGTATCATCCCTGCCCTTCGCGCTAAGAAATTTGACGTGATTGCCTCTTCCATGAGTGTGACGCCCGAACGTGAGCGTGCCGTGGCCTTTACACAAAAAGTCTGGTCAATTCCTAACCCATTATTTGGTAAAAAAGGTCTTAAGGCTGAGCCGACCAAAGAAGGTACTAAGGGACTCACTATCGGCGTGCAGCAAGGCGTGATTCAAGACGTTTATGCGACAAAATACTTCACTGAAGCAAATATCCGTCGTTATAAAACCTTTGAGGATGCGGCCAATGACTTAGTAACAGGTCGTTTAGATGCGGTCTTTGCCGATAGCGGCGTGGCTGATCAGTTTTTAGAGGGCCCACGTGGTCAGGACTACGAAGTGCTAGGCGATCCTATCCCTACTTCTGCGGATGAGGCCATCTTTGGTAAGGGTACGGCCTTTGCTGTGCGCAAAGAGGACAAAGAGCTACTAGCCGACCTCAACCGTGCCTTTGACGAGATTCGCGCCGATGGCACCTACGATAAAATCGCTAAGGAATACTTCGATTACGATGTGTATGATGAGTAATTAATAAACGAATGTTTTAAAACGGCACTTTGTAAGTGCCGTTTTTTGATGGCTAGAATGACCATCATCGATTAAGATCAAGTAACTAAGCTCAAAATCAAAAATAGCCTCTTCATCAGGTCATCACTTGAAGTCGACTACTATTTACGCCACGCCCGGTTTCCTGCCTTTTCTAGCAGCTAGACTATGCGCTGTATTTGCCATGCAGATACAGGCCATTGTTGTGGCTTGGCAGGTATACGACATCACTCGCGATCCCTTATCCTTAGCTTATGTCGGTTTAGTACAATTTATCCCCATGCTACTTTTACTACCCTATGCAGGGGATGTGATTGATCGTTTTAGCCGTAAAGCCATTCTTGCAATCAGTTGGTTTGTTGCAGCGCTTTGCAGTGGCATATTGGTCTGTATGTCATTGAGCAACAGTGCAAATGTGATGGGTTTTTATGTGGCATTGCTGCTTTTCGGTGCCAGCCGTGCCTTTATGATGCCTGCTCTGCAAAGCATCTTGCCACAAATTATTCCTCGTGAGCGTTTGGCTCAAGCCATTGCAACCAATAGCATGACGGTAAAAATAGCGACCATCAGCGGGCCTATTATTGGTGGGGTACTTTATGCCTATGCCGGCGGTGTGTTGACGTATCTGGTCTGCTGCATCGCTTATCTTTTTGGCATTTTATTACTCAAATTTGTACCTATTCTATATAGCGATCAGCATAAAACACCGACAAACAATGACACTAAGGTGTGGCAACGATTTTCTGAAGGTATCCGCTTTATCCGGAAGCAGCCGATTATTTTAGGTAGTATGAGTCTTGACCTATTCGCCGTGCTTTTAGGAGGAGTTATTGCACTCCTGCCCATTTATGCGCAAGATATCTTGCATACGGATTCAGCCGGGCTCGGACTGCTAAGAAGTGCGATGGCAGTTGGTCAAATCGCTACCGGTATTTATCTAAGTCGCTATCCGTTTGAACGACATGTGGGTAAAGCCATGCTAATAGCCGTAGCGATTTTTGGTTGTGCTAACTTAGTCTTTTCACTATCAAGTATCTTCTGGTTATCATTTGCCGCCCTGATGGTGGCCGGTGCGGCAGATATGGTGAGCGTGTATGTGCGTTTGGCGCTGATGCAATATGCCACGCCAGACTATATACGTGGACGCGTTAATGCCGTTAATTCGCTCTTTTCAAACTCAGCGACGGAGCTCGGCAGCTTCCGTGCAGGTACCAGTGCTGCACTCATAGGCACTGTGCCGACGGCGGTATTGGGTAGTCTTTGCACCTTAGTTGTCGTCGCACTCATTACTAAGCGCATTAAAACGCTTAGACAAGTTGATCGCTTTGATGAGGTTACCCCTAGCTAGCACATGTACTTTCGGCGTATTAAAAATTAAAAAACACATTATTGGTATTAAATTGAAGCCTTCTAATATTTTCGCGACACTTGGTTTTTTACCCTTTCTGATTGCACGTATGTGTGCCGTCTTTGCCATGCAAATTCAGGCTATCGTGGTTGGCTGGCAAATCTACGAAATCACCCGCGACCCTATGTCATTAGCCTATGTCGGCTTGGCTCAATTTATCCCGATGCTGGTGTTTTTGCCTTATGCCGGTGACCTCATTGACCGATTTAATCGTAAAACAGTTCTCTCTATTAGCTTAGCTGTTTTAGCAGTCTGTAGTGCTTTATTGGTCTGGCTCTCTTATAGTGACAACGATAAGGTCTATGCTTTCTACATTGTTTTATTACTCTTCGGCGTGGGACGTGCCTTTAACGGACCGGCACTACAAAGCTTATTACCGCAAATTGTGCCGCGTGAGCGACTCGCTCAAGCACTGGCTACCAATAGCATGTTAATGAAAGTAGCCACCATCATCGGTCCCGTTTTCGGCGGTTTACTCTATGCTTATATCGGTGGTTTGAGCTATGCCGTTTGTTGCCTATTTTTTGTCATCGCTATCTTTTTATTAAGCTTTGTGCCGATCTTATTCAGTGAGCAACATAGCGCCCCCGCAAGTAACTCCACCACGGTACTTCAACGCTTCTCAGAGGGCCTACGATTTATCTGGAAGCATCCGATTATCTTAGGCACGATCACCTTAGATTTATTTGCCGTATTGCTTGGCGGCGTCGTCGCTCTCTTACCCATTTACGCGCTGGAAGTTTTACATGTTGACTCCACCGGTTTGGGGCTATTACGTAGCGCCATGGCCATTGGTGAAATCGGTACCGGGCTTTACCTGAGCCGTCGACCATTTAATCGCCATGTCGGTAAAGTCATGTTTACGGCCGTTGCCGTCTTTGGTATTGCCAACCTGGTCTTTGCCTTCTCAACCATCTTCTGGCTGTCTTTTGCTGCACTGGTGGTTGCCGGTGCCGGCGATATGATCAGCGTGTATATACGCTCGGCACTCGTACAATTCTCTACTCCTGATTACTTACGTGGTAGAGTCAACGCAGTCAATATGCTGTTTATCAGCTCATCTAATGAATTGGGCACCTTTAGAGCGGGCACCAGCGCCGCTTTAATCGGTGCCGTGCCTGCTGCCGTCTTTGGAGGTCTCTGCACCTTAGGGGTGGTTGCTGCCATGGCCTGGCGCTTTAAGCCACTGAGAACGGTGGATAAGTTTGAAGAGGCGGAACATATTAGGTGATGGATTGGGGGTGAGTTTACCATCACCCCTATTTTTTTAAGCTTAGTGCTCTGCCAGCTCTCTATATCAGGATAGTTGTCCGATCATTGAATTTTTACTTTTAACCCATTTAGGGTCGCAGATAGGATCTTATAATAGCAGTTCATCGTCTTGAGTTTAAAGCACAACTCAGCCTGCTCCAATGTGTCAAAGATGTAGATATTTAAAAACTTTAAAGCTATTGACCGACAGTTCGTTGGTGCACCAAACAGTGGATTTCCATTTACAATACCGAAAGACCTCATGAGTCTTTAAATCGTTTAAGTCCTGTTGACTACAGGCTGAAAGCACATTCTACTTTCGGGCTGTGTTAAGAATGGGGTAGGTTCAACTTCAGGGTGACACTACGTTGATGACAGGAGGACAAAGAGCTACTAGTCGACCTCAATCGCGCCTTTGACGAGATCCGTGCCGACGGCACCTACGACAAAATCTCTAAGGAATACTTCGATTACGATGTGTATGATGAGTAAATGGCGGTCCTAAGTGAGTACTTAGTTTGAAAGCGGCGCCTGGTGTTAGATGAGACGCCGTTTTTTTGTTGCTCTCAAAATAAATCTGAATCTACCTCAGATATATTTATATAAACATAATTTATGTGCTCAAAGTCGATCAAATAAGTGGTGAATCACTTACTCCACGCTTGAGTCATTTCAGGAATCCAAAGTGACAATTCAGGCCAAAGCGCAATTATCACCATGCCGACAAATAATATCATCAGAAATGGAATAAAGGCATAGAATACCTGGCCCATTCTTAAATGCGTGTTTTGCATTGTAATAAATAAACCCGCACCGACTGGTGGTGTCACGACACCAACTACCGTAGCAACGGTCACCATAACACCAAAATGAATCGGATCAATACCATAACTCTCAATCGCGGGGATTAAAATCGGTAATAACACGATCATCACACTGATGCTTTCTAAGAACATCCCCAAAAGCATGACTACGAGATACGCCAACATTAAAAACCAAAAGCTAGAATCAGTTAATCCGACCAAAGCCTCAACTATCATATCAGGGATACCTTCAAAACCTAGTGCCCAACCCAAAAGTGTAGCTGTCGCAATCAAGATCGTAATAGTAGCAGTCGAAGTCGCTACATTTAGTAGAATAGAACCGATTTCCTTTATTTTAATATTTTTATAGACAAAAAATCCTATAACGAAGGCGGTACAAGAAGCAATGGCACCTGCTTCAGTCGGTGTGGTCACACCTAATAAAATTAGCAAGACAACTGAAATAGGAATTAGTCCAGGTATAATCGCACCACCCAAACGTACAATTGCCTCTTTAAAGCTGATTTTATCACCACGTGGTAGCTCAACAAAACAACCAATAATGAAAATCATCAAAGCAAATAAAAAAACAATGAAAATGCCAGGCAGAATACCCGCTAAAAATAATGATGAAATCGGCTGATAGGCAATAACCCCATAAATAATCATAATCATTGATGGTGGAAATAAAGGACCTAATAGCCCTCCTGCCATCGTTACGGCAGCAGAAAAGTCTTTTTTATAGCCTCGTTGCACCATTTCTGGAATCATTGTACTAGACATAATTGAAATCTGTGCAGTGGCCGAACCTAAAATCGATGACGCCATAGCATTGGTTAAAAGATTGACATACGCTAGACCCCCTTTGATACGCCCAACTAAAACCTCAGCAGCAAGTATCAACTTCTCAGTTAAACCTCCACGATTCATTAATTCCCCAACTAACATAAATAGTGGAATTGCCAACAACCCGTTTTTATTCAAAGCACCGTAGAGTTGATCCGCTAACGTGTTTTCATATAAAAACGTCAGATCAAATTCGTAAATAAAAGCAAAAGAGGCGAACAATAAGGCACTAAAAATCGGTATACCCGATAGCAAAATTATAAGAAAAACAATTAAGGTAATCATAATACGATGTTCCTTTAATAGTGCTATATCAAACCCTTAACGTCTTTCGCCAGTTCAGGCTGACCGAAAATCGCGTTAAAAACGTTTATAAACTGATGAAAAGCCATAAAACAAATAGCGACTGCGGCCACACCATAGTTATGCCAACGCGGCAAACCGGTGGTACCTGAAACATCCGCTCGGACTAACGGCTCACCAACCCAATTAATGTATAAATAAGCTAAAAACAACAAGAGAAAAAAATTCATTAAAAGCAACAGAAAGTTAACAACTTTTTTCATCCTAGTTGACAAGTAATGCTGCAACAAATCGACTTGCAAAAGATTTTTCTTGTAAGTCAAATAAGATACGCCGAAAAAGGTAATCACGATAAGTAACTGCAGCGATATCTCTTCCGCCCAAAAAAGCGGGCTATTGAAGAGATAACGCAAGGCGACTTGAGCCACCATGATAAGTACCAGTAAAGCCATAAAAATAACAATTAAAACAGCTTCTGCTTTAGCGATTAAATCATTAACTTTATTTAAATATGATTTTGGATTAAACATAGCGGCTCAATTCGAACTTATTTTTTATTTTCTTCGTAAAACTTCTTAATTAATGGATACTTGGCAGAGTAATCTTCGACCATCTGCTTACCAACATCTTTTAGGGCCGTAATATCAATATCCATGATCTTTGCACCATCTTCTTGTAGTTTTTCAAGATTGTTTTTTTCAGCCTCAATTTGTTGATCTACTCCCCAACGCTCTACGTTTTCGAAGGCAGTTATAATGTCTTGTTTATCCTTATCATTTAAAGTATCCCACCAGCGCTTTGAGGCTACAATCACACCTGGGAAAGGCATATGATTACTTACCACCAGATTCGGCGCTTGCTCCTGATACTTCATGCTTACTGCCAAATCAAAGTCTGCATCAACCGCATCTAAAAGATTAGTGTTAAGTGCTGAAATGATATCAGCCGGATCTAATGCCGTTGGTGCCGCACCCAATTTACGCCAGAATTCACTGTATACTTCAGAAGGGACTGAGCGTATTTTCATGTTCTTAAAGTCATCCACACTGTGAACGGGTTTTATACTTAATATTTGCCGCATTCCAGCAAAGGTATAACCAATACCGATAAGACCTTGTGTTTCTAGCAATTTCAACATTTCCTGTCCACTATCTGACTTTGCTGCTGCATAAGCATGCTCAATATCATCAATGATAAAAGGCATTGACCATGCATTAAATTCTGGAACACGAGTAGAAAGTGACGTGCTAGTGAGTACAGCTAATTGAACACCACCAGTTTGCATCGTGGTGATCACTTGACTATCAGTGCCTAACTGACTAAGCGGAAAAATACGAATTTGATTTTTTCCACCGTTAATCTTTTTTAGTTCTGTATTCATTTGTTCAGATACTTTAGTCCAATTATGGGTCGGAGGTGTTACCATCGCCATGCGGTACGTGGCAGCTTGTGAGCTAGCAACAACGCCTAAACCGATCATTAGACCAAGAGCAAGATTTGACCATTTTTTCATCTGTGTCTCCTTAATATGTTTTGGGACAGAGAACGACTCTTTATAGAGTCAGTCTTTATCCCTCAAACTTTATAAAACTATTTGATATTCAAGTAAATTGAGCCAACATTTGTTATTGAACCTTCTAAACAGTCACCACTTACAACGGGACCTACTCCTTCCGGAGTACCAGTTAAGATCACATCACCTGGCTCCAAATGATAAAACTTAGATAAGTGCTCAAGAATCTCAGGAATATTCCAAATTAACAAATCAATAGTAGAGTCCTGTTTAGTTTCACCATTTACTGTTAACTTGATTTGTGATTTTTCAACCTGAGCAGGATCAAGTCTGACCACTTCGCTGATCACAGCAGATTGTTCGAAATCCTTGCCTAAATCCCAAGGTCTGCTAGTTTCGCGCGCAATCAACTGCAGATCACGACGTGTCATATCTAAAGCACACGCAAATCCATACACATAATCCCAAGCTTTTTCTCGCTCAATGTTCACGCCTTCTTTACCAATCACGATGGCTAATTCCATTTCGTAGTGATAGTTAGATGTTGATAAGGGATAATCAATTGAACTACCGCTAGGCACATAGCTATTTGGATGCTTTAAGAAATAAAATGGCTCGTTCTTAGTTTTATCAACTGATACACCCATTTCAGCTGCATGTGCATGATAGTTGCGCCCAACGCAGAAAATACGATATATAGGAATTTTTATCTCGCTATCTTTAACAGTTAATGAAGGGCTAACTCTTTCTTTGAAGATTGTCATAAATATATCCTTTTAAAAAGTCTTTAATAAACGCCTAAATAGTTGTGCAATGGCATCTCGTCAGCAAAAATCAAATAAGCCGCCTCATTACCAGTATTTGTAAAAGTGATATTTTCGTAACCAGGTGCCACCAAAGTATCTTTTTCACCCCATGCTAGCTTGTTTTCTACAGCCAATTGCATCGTGCCTTGACCTTCAACAACATGAAAAATACGACCCGATGTTTGCTTAGGTAGTATCGCTTCCGACTGAGGATTAAGTCGAATCGCACCGAAACCAATGGTCGGGAACACACTTGCACCATTTTCAGGGTTAATGTAACGAACTAAAGCATAGTCATGATTAATGTATTGTTTAGCTAATTTATCCAAACTCTCTTTCGTTCGATTCCAAGGGAAGCGAAGTTGTGGTGTTTTGAGATTTTTTGAAATCCCCTCCATATCGGGGACTATACCGGCAGAACTATACTCTGTGTCTGAAGTATCATTGTCACGGTGTAGCGTTTGTGAACTCCCCTCAATCGCCCATGAACACTCTAAATAGTAAATTAACGGCAAATCTAAGACATCCAACCATACAATCGGTTCGCTCCCCGCATGTGTGTGTTCATGCCATTGACCACATGGTGTCAAAATCAAGTCACCCCGTTCCATACGGCATGGCTCACCATCAACTACTGTAATGGCCCCCTCACCCTCAACGATAATACGCACAGCATTTGGTGTGTGTTTATGGTTAGGTGCATTTTCATTTGGTAAAATCAACTGCATCCCCATGTAAATACTTGGGGTTGCTTGCATATTCTCCAATCCGTGACCAGGACACGATAAAACCAAGACGCGACGCTCAGCCTTCTCCATAGGGGTTAACTCACCGGCACGCATAAGAAGTGGACGAACGTCTTCGTAACGCCACAAAGTAGTTTCAGTATGACGAGTAGGTTTACCGTGGGGCAACACAGCTCGCATATTCGGCCATAATGGCACCAAATTGTTTTTTTCAAGACTATCTCGATAGTCCTGAGGTAACTCGTCTAATGTACCTAATTGACTCATAGTTTTTCTCCCTACTTTAATTGCCATTCTTGAGATTGCTTCAAGCAATTTTTTAGATCCCAGCTATAAAGCCAACTAATGGCATCATAGAACTCTTCTTGTGTACGGTGCGACCAAAGACCGTTTCTAACCTGTCTTTCAACACCTTTTGCGTGATAAATTCGACCCATCTCACGCGTACTCCACACCACACGCGCAGTACGAGGAATACGTAGCGACTCGTATAAAGCAAAAGCTTCTTTAAAATTAAAGTTTTTTTCACGCACTGCTTCTGCCAACGTAACAGCATCTTCGAGGGCCATACATGCGCCTTGAGCCATGTACTGCATCATGGGGTGTGCAGCATCACCGAGAATTTGTACGCGATCACTACCCCATCGTTCTACTGGTTCACGGTCAGCCGTGGCCCAACGCATCCATGATGTGGGCAAATCAAGCAACTTCGCCGGAACATCATGAATCCCTTGGAAATAAGACAGCACTTCGTCGCGCGATCCTTCTCTTACACCCCACTCTTCCTGTTCACGACTATGGAATGTAACTACTAAATTATATTCTTTGCCACCACGTAACGGATAATGAACTAAGTGACAATGTGGACCTGCCCATAGGAAAGGCGCATTCACACGAAGTTCCTCTGGCATCCTATCTTGTGACACAACTGCACGATACACTACATGACCGCTGACTCTTGCTGGGTCGCCAATCAACTTTTGGCGGACAACCGAACGCACACCATCCGCACCGATTAAAATATCACCCTGAAACTCCTGCTTATTGCTTGTAAAGACGTTCACCCCATCTACCAATTCTTCGTAATCAACAATTTCAGTGGAAGGGTAAAATTCGACATTATTTTTCTTTTCAAGGTTTTCTAATAATGAACCATGAATATCAGCCCGATGGATCACGCCGTATGGATTCCCAAAACGTTCTCGAAAACGTTCAGCTGTATCAAATTGAACTAGCGTCTTAGCATCCACCGCATCTTTCATAATAATTTGATCGGTATATACTGCTCTGGAACGTGCCAAATCTCCCGCACCCAGTGCATCAAGTGCAGCAAAGGCGTTAGGACCCAATTGAATACCGGCACCAATTTCTTTAAACTCAGGGGCACGCTCAATCAAAACGACCGACAAACCCAACTCAGCCAAACCTAGGGCGGCAGCTAATCCACCAATGCCACCACCGGCAATGATGACTTTTTGCTTATTGGTATTCAAGTTTTTCTCCTTTTAGATATTTATAGTAAAAATCTCACATAATTTATTAAATGAAGTCCGGTTGCTGTTTCGGCGCTGCTTCCTTAAATACCTCCAATTCCGTGCAATAGTCATAGACTTTTTTGCATAAAACAAACTCATCGAGGTCACAACCCATACGATACGCATTGGCATATTGAGGAATTAAACATACATCAGCCAAACTTAAGTGTTCACCAAAGCAAAAAGTGCCTGTATAGCTTTGTTCTAATTGACGTTCTACCCCGTTAAAACCCATAGTAATCCAGTGTTGATACCAGCGATTCTTTTGGTCTTCGCTAACTCCCAACTCCTGTGTTAAATACTTCAATACCTTCATATTGTTAACTGGATGCATATCGCAAGCGATAATATTACAAAAAGACAGAATCCTAGCCTTTTCCTCTATCTCGGTTGGTAGCAGTTTAGGTTCAGGGTATTTTTCATCGAGGTATTGAAGGATGGCCATTGATTGTGTTAAACGAAAGCCTTCATCCTCTAACACAGGTACTCCCATCATGGGATTGAGACTATTAAATGACTGTTGCCACTGCTCTCCTATACGGATATTTAATGGCAGGTATTTATACTCAAGCCCCTTAATTGCCAGAGCAATTCGTACACGATAAGACGTAGAACTATTAAAGAAACTATATAGTTGCATTGTTAACTCCATTATTTATAAAGAAGATATTAGTACTTAGAGGAGCTTTTTAACAGTGATTTGTTATCATACAGATATAATGAAACCGCATACCAAAACATAACCTATGAACATATTTAAGAATCTCAAATTCCAACATTTACAACTCTTGGTATACCTTGATGAGACGGGCAGTCTTACTAAGGCCTCAGAACGCCTACATATTACTCAGCCCGCTTTATCCCGTTGGCTGAATGAAATCGAAACTGAAAGCGGTACAGAATTGTTTGAACGTACTGGCAAAGGCATGAAACCCACTCCAGCCGGGCTAATCTTTATTGAATATGCACACCGTATTCTTAAAAATCTTGAACGGGTGGAAGAAGATTTGCACGCACTTAAGATAGGCTCATCACGAACCTTCAGAATCGGTATTACACCCGCCTGTGCCCCCACATTAATTCCTTTAGCAGTGACAATATTTCAACAATTACAGCCTAATGTCAAAATTGTTGTTAGAGAAGGTTTGATGCAGGAGCTCTTACCACAATTGCATACAGACCGTTTAGATATAGTGGTCGGTCGCTTGGATAATTATTCACCAGACACCTTGACCATGAGTGAAGTTATATATGAGGATCATGTCAAAATTATTGGTCGCTATGATCACCCCCTTGCTAAACAAAAAAATGTGCCCTGGACTGCATTAAAAGAATACCCATGGATCATCTGGCCTAAAGAAACACCTATTCGCAAGCAACTAGATAGACTATTAACCATTGCTGGTATCAACACTATCGATTACTACATCCAGTCTAATTCCTTTTTTATGAATCTAAATTTGATGCAAAATAGTGATTACATCTCCGCAGCCTCTGAGTCAGTAGTTCATTCTTTAATCAAAACTAACTTGATAAGCATCATACAAATGGCAAAACTCAAAACTATTCATCCCGGCTCCATCGGTATGATCTATTTGGTAGATCAGTTAAATACCTACTTGATGCAAGACTTTGTAGACTGCTTACATCGAGCTGCAAAATTATTGAATTTTGGTTAGTTATTTTTAACGTTTTTGACTTAAAAAGTGTTAGAATGCCATGTTCTGTGTTTTGCAATCTACTAGGTGTAGGTCACAGTATTATATGCCTATTCTTAAATACACTCTTTAGCGTAATGATATAGCTTTAAACTCACACAAGCTGCAAGGATACACCAGCTATAGTCATGTTAGACTGCGCATGGTTTTACTGCTGTTGTCTTTGAGTGACTAACAGCTCAGCTTGCTCCAATGAGTCAAAAATGTAGATATTTAAAAATTTAAAAGCTATTCACGGACAGTTCGTTTAAATCGCTCTATTTAGACACTCCGATAAAGCTAGTCTGGCAGGATGTAGGTCAGACCTCTCTATGTCAGGATAGTTGTCACCTACTAAATTTAAATCACGAGGCTGCATGAGCGTTGCTGATTTGTGTCGTGAGCACGGCATGAGCCAATCTGCTTTTTACAAATGGCGTTTCAAATATGCCTGCATGGACTCATCAATGCTTAATGGGCTAAAACGCCTACATAAAAAGAATGCGAGGCTTAAGAAGCTTTATGCTGAGGAGCGGCTAGTTTCCGAGGCAATAAAGGAGTTACTTAAGGAAAAGAGTTGGTTAATAAGGACGTGCAATGAACAAAACTCGCGTAGAAATGATTATTGAAACCTTGCGTGATAATCCAATGCAACGGTTTACTGCCCGTGATTTGGCAGCTGAATTTCTAAAGCGGTACCCCACAGAAATGGCTGAAAAGCAAAGCAATCCTCGCTTTGATACCAAAGAAAAACTCTTAGTTCAGTTAGCCGCAGAAATTGGTGGCGAGCGCACAGTCGAAGCTAAAAAACGGTGCGCCAATATTGCGACGCAAGACAAGCCTAGGCCACGTCTATACTACTGGGATGCAAATCCACAACAAAGAGATGAGCTTAATAATGAAATTGATGCTGATGAAAACGCTCAAGAAATCGATTTGCCCGTACTGACACCCAGTTACAGTGAGCAGGAACTGTACCCTCTCCTAATTGAGTTTTTGCATAAAGAACATGGTCTTTACTGCCAGCGCATTAATGAAAAAACCTCTAAAAACAGCCACGGTAGCGGCGGTAATCACTGGTTACACCCTGATGTAGTTGCCGTAGAACCGCTTGATCAACATTGGGATCCCGTTGTGAAAGATTGTGTACGCTACGGTAACAACAGCTCCGTGCGTCTTTGGTCTTTTGAGGTAAAAAAGCACCTGACTAAAGGTAATGTTCGAGAGAGCTTTTTCCAAGCGGTATCTAATTCCACTTGGGCAAATTTTGGTTATTTGGTCGCCACGGGCTTAAATAACGACGTTGAACCAGAGTTACAAATGCTTGGCAGCCTACATGGCATAGGCGTACTGCTATTAAACACCCAGTCATTATTCGACAGCCAAATCTTGATCCCTGCCCGTGAACGTACTAATATTGATTGGCAATCGGTTAACCGTATTGTCAGTGAAAATACCGACTTTCAACGCTTTATTGAGCAGGTGGGTATCTATAGCCAAACTGGGCGCTTGGTAAAAAGCGTGTGGAATAAATAAGTATTGACATGAGAATATGAGATTCTATATTACTTTGGTTTTTGCCGCCTTTATAGTGCTGTGGCTGCTAACTATCGCATTATTGACTGGCGTTATACCCAATGCGTGGTTGCCGGATTTTTTAACACAATTGGAGTTACCAAATAGCTTTGCTCTTCTTGGTGAAGCCATGGGTACACTGGATGGTTTATTCAATTCAATAGCCATTGTGCTAGGACTGATTGCTATACTTTTACAAGGTAGAGAATTAAAAGCATCCACTGATGCCCAAACATTGCAAGCAGATGCGTTACGAAAACAAATAGAACAACAAGAAAAAGCTAATTGCCTAAATGCTTACTCGGTTCGCTTAAGCTACTTAACAGCCGAAGTCGAGCATTTGGAAAAGATGATTACAGAGATGCTACAGCAGACTACTCACTACAAAAACAACGGCAACAAGGAAAAAGTTGGTGAATTATGGGAAATTATTAAACGGAGTCGGGAAAAGCAGCAAAACTTTCGTAGACAGGCTCAAGAGATTGATGCGCAAATGCAGCAATTATTAGGTTCCTAAGCGTACTCTACATGCACTAGATAACTTATCGATAACCCATAAAAAAGGGCTACAGCACAGATTGTAAGCCTAAAATCCACTAGTCGGAACCAATAAAGTTATTTTCTAACCGCAGAGAATAGAAAAAATACCAAAGCGGTTAGATAAAAGACAAAACAAATCAGAAACAGGTGTTTCTATAAAAAACTTTGTTTAGATAAATGTTTAGATAAAACACCAAAAACAAAAAAAGGGCTTACTAGCGATATGCTGTAAACCCTTGATTTTATTGGTCGGAACGGAAGGATTCGAACCTTCGACCCCTTGCACCCCATGCAAGTGCGCTACCAGACTGCGCTACGCCCCGACTGCTCTTATTAGAGAAGCATTGATTCTAGGATATTTTAAATTAAAAAGCAAGTTATTCTGGACAAAGCCATTGCTGCGTATTAAATTTAATCTTAAAGTGACAATTTCCATTTGAAAAGTAATTAACCATTCTTATGTTCAATATCAATAAAATCACCTGCATCGACGATCTTCGTAAAGTGGCCAAATTCAAAGTGCCCCGCATGTTCTATGACTACATGGATACCGGCTCATTTACCGAGAGCACCTATCGTACCAATGTCGCCGATTTTCAAAAATTAAAATTTCTGCAGAAAGTCGCTCGCGATTTAAGTAACCGCAGCATCAAAGGCAAATTACTGGGCACTGACTATGCCATGCCCTTAGCCTTGGCCCCGACCGGACTGACGGGAATGCAGCGTGCGGATGGGGAAATTCTTGCCGCCAAAGCCGCCGAACGATTTGGTGTACCCTTTACCCTATCAACCATGAGCATTTGCTCCATTGAAGATGTAGCTGAAAACACCACAAAGCCCTTTTGGTTCCAACTCTATGTGATGAAAGACCGCGATTTTATGCGCCGGCTCATTGGTCGCGCAAAGGCTGCGGGTTGTTCAGCCTTGGTGCTGACGCTTGATTTACAAGTAATGGGACAGCGTCACAAAGACATCAAAAACGGTTTAAGTACCCCACCTAAACCCACCATGCTTAATTTACTCGACTTGCTAAGACGTCCCGAATGGTGTTGGCATATGAGTAAAACCAAACGACGCAGTTTCGGTAATATTGTCGGCCATGTCAGCGGTGTTGCCGATACCTCATCGCTCGCTTCGTGGACTGCCGATCAATTCGATCCTCAACTCAATTGGAATGATATTGCGTGGATTAAAGAGGTGTGGGACGGGCCACTGATTCTAAAAGGCATTATGTGTAAAGAAGATGCACTACTTGCGCATCAACATGGGGGCGATGCCATTGTGGTATCCAATCATGGTGGCCGTCAACTGGATGGTGCTCCCTCTTCCATTTCAGCTTTGGAGCCTATTGTGGAGAGCTTGACGCAACATGGAAGTCAGATGGAAGTCTATATGGACGGCGGTGTTTATCAGGGCCAGGACATTCTCAGAGCTAAAGCCCTAGGCGCCGATGGCGTCATGATTGGTCGCGCTTTTTTATATGGATTAGCGGCCTTTGGCCAAGCAGGGGTAGAAAAAGCCTTAAACATCCTCGCCAATGAGCTGGATGTGAGTATGGCGTTTTGTGGGCACACTCAACTTGATCAGGTTGATCGCGCCATCCTACTCAACCCTGACAGTATCAAAGTCTAAAACTCATCCCAGCGACTTCACTGATACACAGCATCAATCCTCACCCCTGTTTTAGCACGTCTCAACTGCCCAAACAGGGGTTTATCCCTAAAGCCATCACAAACACAGCACTGGCAAAATAAAACCGCAATAATGAATTCTTAAATAAAATCCCAAACTCGTTTCATTGTTACCTTAGGAGGTCCCATGAAAATCCATACTAAAGTCATAAAAGCTACGCTAATAAGTAGCCTATTAGTAGCTGCCACCGCACACGCTCAAGTTAGCGTGATGCTACCCGCCAACCCCGGTGGTGGCTGGGATGGGACCGGCCGTCAAGCCATGGCCGCCATGAATAAAGCTGGTATCTACACTGGCACAGTTAACTACACGAACCGCGGCGGGGCTGGTGGCACGATCGGTTTAGCTGAATTCAAAAACAAGGCCAATGGCAAGCCTGACGAGCTAGCGGTTTTCGGGGCCATCACGGTGGGTTCGATCACCATGAATAACTCCCCAATTAAATTAGAGGATTTCAAGCCCATGGCCCGTTTAACGGCCGAGTTCCTAGTACTGGCCGTACGCCCTGACTCACCTTACCAAAACCTTGAGCAGTTTGCTGCTGCACTCAAAGCAAACCCAGGCTCAGTCCCTGTGGGCGGTGGCTCAGCCGGCGGCATTGATCACGTGGCACTTGCCTTATTAGCTAAAGCGAGCGGTGCCGATGCGGGTAAGATTAATTACATCCCACAAGCCGGCGGTACAGAAACCATTACTGGCATTGTTAACGGCACCTTAGCTGCTGGTATTTCGGGTATTTCCGAGTTCCAACAGTTCGCCGACATGGGTCGGGTTAGGATTTTAGGCATTACCTCTGCCGAGCGTATGGAGGGGCTTGATGTGCCTACCTTTAAAGAGCAAGGTTTTGATATCGAGCTAGCTAACTGGCGTGGCTTCTTAGGCGCACCTAATATGCCGGAGGAAAACTACCGCCAATGGATTAGCCGCTTCGAGCAGTTAAACAATAGCGAGGCTTGGAAAGAAACCATGAAAACTCAAGGTTGGGATCAGTTTTTCTTGGCCGGAGACGAGTTCGGTGAGTTCATCAAAGCGGAACAAGAGCGTATCAACGGCGTCCTCAAAGACACCGGCTTAATTAAATAATCAGCTTCTGCATAAGGCCGGCGACTTCATCAGCGACCGGCCTTTTTTATTTAAATCAAGGGCTATCTCTTATGCAAGATAACAACAGCAAACCTTGGTGGCTTGGCGCCGCCGTTATCATCTTAGGGGCAATCTGCCTGTATAGTGCTGGTAGCTTGTCCAGCACCGCCCAATACGCTGGTATCGGTCCTGGACTTTTTGTCAATCTGGCCGGACTGGGCTTAGTCATTTTGGGCATTTTATTAACCATACAAATTGCTCGCGGTGAAAAATTCGAAGCGCAAGACACGGAAAACGCCGCCGGCGACACGCCCATGAATAAGCGCGCATTTCTGACCGCAAGCTTGGGCTGCCTGATGCCAGCACTGACCATTAGCCTACTCGGTTTACCACTGACCGCCATGTTGAGCTTTACACTGATTGCACGCGCTTTCGGCTCACACAAATTACTACTAGATCTTATCAGTGGTTTACTACTCGGCACATTAAGTTGGCTACTCTTTAGTTATCTAGGTTTACAGCTGGGTGAATTCTTTCCCTTCATAGGTGTTTAGATGGAAACGATTAATCTACTGCTGCAAGGCTTTGGAGTCGCCTTTCAGCCCATGAACTTAGTGTGGGCTTTGGTCGGTTCGATGCTAGGCACTGCGATTGGTATTTTACCGGGCATCGGCCCTGCCCTCACCATCGCCTTACTCCTTCCAGTGACCATTTCCGTGGGGCCTGTATCGGCCTTTATTATGTTTGCTGGTGTCTTCTACGGTGCCATGTATGGCGGTTCCACCACCAGTATCCTTATCAATACCCCGGGCGAAGCCGGCTCGATGATGACGGCGCTGGAGGGTAATAAAATGGCTCGCCATGGTCGTGCTGCCGCTGCCTTAGCAACTGCTGCCATCGGCTCCTTTGTGGCTGGTACCTTTGCGACCATGATGTTAACCTTTGCCGCTCCGACCGTGGCTGAACTGGCGTTTTTTATGAAGCCAGCGGATTATTTTGCCCTCACCGTTTTGGCATTTACCTCGGTCTCAGTGGTGATGGGTACCTCACGGGTTCGCGGCTTTATTTCACTCTTTATCGGTTTAGCCTTTGGCGTAATTGGCATTGACCACATGACCGGTCAGCCGCGTATGACCTTCGGTGCTGCTTCTTTACTTGATGGCATGGAATTAACGGTGGTGTTGGTATCACTCTTTGCGGTTGGTGAAGTGATTTATGTGGCCAGTCGTTATCATCAACAAAAGGACGAGATTACCGGCATCAACAAGGGTAAACGTTGGATGAGTGCGGAGGATTGGCGACGTTCCTGGAAGCCCTGGTTACGAGGCACCTTTATCGGCTTTCCCATGGGTGCCATTCCGGGCGGTGGTTCTGAGATTCCAACAATGCTCTCCTATACACTAGAGAAAAAGCTCTGCCGCCACAAGGAGGAATTCGGTACCACCGGTGCCATCGAGGGCGTCGCGGGACCAGAAGCAGCAAATAACGCCTCCGCTGCAGGCGTGCTTGTACCCTTGTTGACCTTAGGTCTACCGACCTCAGCGACGGCGGCGATTTTACTTGCAGCCTTTCAAAACTATGGTCTTCAACCTGGACCCTTTTTATTTAGCTCCAATCCCGAGTTAATTTGGGGGCTAATTGCCTCCCTCTATATCGGTAATGCCATGCTATTAGTGTTGAATCTACCATTGATCGGCATGTGGGTAAAATTACTCTTAATTCCCAAACCGCAACTCTATGCGGGCATTTTAATCTTTGCAATGATCGGTATTTGGGGCGTATCTGGCTCTACGTTTGACTTGTATTGTATGGTCGCTATTGGACTAATGGGCTACGTCATGCGGGTCTATGACTTTCCAATTGCGCCACTCTTAATCGGTCTTATTTTAGGGCCAATGGCAGAAAATCAGTTGCGCGTGGCCTTAGCGGCAGCTCAAGGCAATCCAATGGTACTTTTAGAGACCCCACTCTCCATCATCCTCTTAAGTATCGCTGTCCTATTTATGTTCGTGCCAATTCTAATTAAACGCTTAAAAAACGCAGCTTGATTAATTTAAATAATCGCCATCAAGGCATAGGAAAGCGCTTAGCGACCATCTCTACTATGCCTTGATAAAGCGGCCGATTAAACACGTATCGGCTATTTACATTTAGTCAAAAATAAGCAACTTAAAGCTACATCTGCTCTCATCAGAGCACAATCCTATAGTATGATCATTTATTAGGGAAAGATAGTTTTTATGTTTACCATTTGATTTCTTTTAATCTTAACGAGGTATGAATTGATGAGAATAGGGATTCCTAAGGAGCAATTCGCCGGTGAAACCCGTGTAGCGGCCACACCGACGACTGTGACACAACTCATTAAGCTCGGTTATGACGTAGCGGTAGAAAGTGGCGCCGGTCAGCTTGCAAAGTTTGACGACGCCGCCTACACCGAAGCCGGTGCGAGCGTAGTCAGTCGCGACGATGTATTTAAAAGTGACATCGTTTACAAAATCAATGCGCCTAGCGACGCCGAAATTGACGCGATGGATGAAGGGACGATCCTAGTCTCTTTTGTGCAGCCTGCACAAAACCCTGAGCTAGTGGAAAAACTTCGCGCTAAAAAAATCACCGCCATGGCGGTAGATATGGTGCCGCGTATTTCACGTGCCCAGTCAATGGACGTTCTCTCCTCCATGGCAAATATTAGCGGCTATCGCGCTGTGATTGAAGCAGCCCATCATTTTGGCCGTTTCTTTACGGGTCAAATTACCGCAGCCGGCAAGGTACCGCCTGCTCAAGTATTGGTGATCGGTGCGGGCGTTGCCGGTCTGGCCGCCATTGGTGCAGCTGGTTCACTCGGTGCCATTGTTAAGGCCTTCGATACTCGCTTAGAGGTCGCCGAGCAGATTGAATCCATGGGTGGCGAGTTCCTTAAATTGGACTTCCCACAGGAGGCCGGTGGTTCCGGTGACGGTTATGCCAAGGTGATGAGTGATGAATTTATCAAAGCCGAAATGGCGCTTTTTGCTGAACAGGCAAAAGTGGTTGATATCATCATTACCACCGCTGCGATTCCCGGTAAGCCTTCACCTAAGCTCATCACCAAGGAGATGGTGGATTCCATGAAACCGGGCTCTGTGATCGTGGACTTAGCCGCTTTAGGTGGTGGTAACTGTGAATACACGGTGCCGGGTGAAGTCATTGTAACGGACAATAATGTCACTGTGATTGGTTACACCGACTTGCCTAATCGCTTAGCCGGTCAGTCATCACAGCTCTACTCTACCAACTTAGTTAACCTATCTAAGCTCATTACCCCAGCCAAAGACGGTCAAGCGGTGCTTGATTTTGATGATGTGATTATTCGTAATATGACCGTCACCCATGCAGGTGAGCTTATGTTCCCACCGCCACCGATTCAGGTTTCGGCAGCACCACAACAGCAAGCTGCTCCAGCGGCTGCCCCAGCCACCAAGCCTGAAAAAGCGCCTAAGCCTTTATGGCAAAAACTCGCCTTACTGGTGATTGGTGTATTGATTTACCTATGGGCAAGCCACTATGCACCACAAGAGTTTCTCAATCACTTAACCGTCTTTATGCTCAGCTGCGTAGTTGGTTACTATGTCGTTTGGAATGTCACCCATGCATTGCATACGCCACTGATGTCCGTCACCAATGCCATTTCCGGCATTATTATTGTGGGTGCGGTGATTCAGATGTCCAATATTAACGGATTTGCCAGTTTCTTGGCCTTTATCTCCGTTTTCCTCGTCAGCATCAATATCTTCGGGGGCTTCTATGTGACCCGACGGATGCTTAATATGTTTCGTAAAGGCTAAGGAATAGATTATGTCAGCAGGATTAGTAACCGCTGCTTATATTATTGCAGCATTATTTTTCATCTTAAGCTTGGCCGGTCTATCTAACCAAGAGACTGCCCGTCGTGGCAATATCTTCGGTATGGCTGGTATGAGCATCGCTTTATTCACAACGATTTTCAGTGAGCAAACGCATGGCATTGCATGGATTCTAATCGCTATGCTACTCGGTGCAGCGATCGGTATTTACCGCGCCAAACGCGTTGAAATGACTGAGATGCCTGAGTTGATCGCGATTCTTCACAGCTTTGTGGGCTTAGCCGCTGTCTTTGTCGGCTTTAACAGCTACATGGATCGTGCCGCCGTATCGCCTGAGATGCACAATATCCACCTAGTGGAGGTATTTTTAGGTATCTTTATCGGTGCCGTGACCTTTACCGGTTCCATTGTGGCATTTGGCAAGCTAAACGGCAAGCTCAGCAGTAAGCCCTTATCCCTACCGCACAAGCATAAGCTCAACTTAGCCGCCCTCATTCTGTCATTCTTGCTCTTAATTGCATTTATTAAGGCAGACGGCTCGACCTTGGCCTTGATTGTGATGACCCTTATCGCACTGGCTTTTGGTTGGCACTTGGTAGCCTCAATCGGTGGTGCCGATATGCCGGTGGTGATTTCGATGCTTAACTCCTACTCCGGTTGGGCTGCCGCTGCTGCCGGTTTTATGCTAGGCAATGATCTCTTGATTGTTACCGGTGCCTTAGTGGGTTCCTCTGGTGCTATCCTTTCTTACATTATGTGTAAGGGCATGAATCGCTCCTTTATCTCCGTGATTGCCGGTGGTTTTGGTACCGATGGTACGGCTGCCGCCGCTGGCGAAGAGGACGGTGAGTATCGTGAGTTGAGCGCCACGGAAGTCGCTGAATTGCTTAAAGGCTCTAAATCCGTCATTATCACGCCGGGATACGGTATGGCTGTCGCTCAAGCACAGTATCCAGTAGCACAAATCACTGAGACCTTGCGTGCTCAGGGGGTTAATGTACGCTTCGGGATTCACCCCGTCGCTGGTCGCTTACCGGGTCATATGAATGTGTTATTAGCTGAGGCCAAGGTGCCTTACGATATCGTGCTAGAGATGGACGAAATTAATGACGACTTCGCTGATACCGATGTTGTCCTAGTGATCGGTGCCAATGATACAGTCAACCCTGCCGCACAAACGGATCCTAATAGCCCAATTGCTGGTATGCCGGTGCTCCATGTATGGGAAGCAGAAAACGTCGTCATCTTGAAGCGTTCAATGAATACCGGATATGCCGGCGTTCAAAACCCGCTTTTCTTTAAAGAAAACAGCTATATGTGCTTTGGTGATGCGAAAGACACCATGCAGGCTGTGCTGGATGCCTTAAAATCATAGTGTAAATGCATAGGTTGAGGCGCAAGTCTCAACCTACTCCTTTAACTAACACATGCCACAGGTCTTCTAGCTTAAGGGCAAAAGTAAAAGCCACATCCAATGGATGTGGCTTTTGCAATTTAATAAGCTCCTAATGCTTACTATGGCTTATTTAGCATTAAAGCGCTCTACACTGGCAGTGATTTCCTTTTTGGCAACCTCAGCCGTGTTCCAACCGGTCACTTTAACCCATTTGCCCTTTTCTAAATCTTTATAGTGCTCAAAGAAATGCTTAATCTGAGCACGCTCAAGCTCTGGTAAATCCTCAATCGACTGAATGGAGGCATAAACCGGATAAAGCTTGTCTACAGGCACAGCGATTAGCTTAGCATCTACACCAGCTTCGTCTTCCATTTCTAAGACACCGATGGTACGGCATTTAATTACCGCACCAGCTTGAATTGGATACGGGGTTTTAACCAATACATCAACCGGGTCACCGTCTAAAGATAAGGTTTGCGGTATATAACCGTAGTTCAAAGGATAATGCATTGCTGCAAGCATAATGCGATCCACTAACAGCGCACCGGTTTCCTCACAGATTTCGTACTTAATCGGATCAGAGTTCATCGGAATTTCAATTACCACATTGAATTCATCAGGCGTCTTGCTGCCAGCAGGCACATTTACTAAACTCATAATTCACCTCAAATTACAATTAAACATAAAAAAATGAATATATTAGGCGATGCCGTGCTTAGGCTTTATCCTCTGGCATCTCATCTTTATTAATAGTCTGCAGTTTTGACCGTGATGAAATAAAATGATCGTCCGGTCCATCTAAGTTCTTCATATCCGGTGGATTCAAAGGATCGTTCGTGGTGTCTGCCGAAGGTAAAGCAGCAGAACCCGGCAACACAATCACCGCAGAAGAACCTTGACGCCAATGCTTAAGCGCCTCTTCAGGTTTAGACAGACGATCATATAAGGTACCTAATAAGGCATGGGTACGCGAATCAGCCTTTTTGGCCAAGCTTTTAGTCAGATAGCGCTCGGCTTGTCCCCATAATTGCTCTAATAGGCATAAATGACCTGCTGCCCGCAATAAGTCCGGGTTTTCTGGATCATTCTCCAACCACTTTTGTACCTTAGACAAGCGTTGGGCTTGGTATTCTTTGGCTTCGACTGATAAATACTCATCAAGAATCAATGGGTTATACTCAGTCTCGTAAGCCTTTTCTAATACCTTCATCACTTGCTTATAGTCATTTCTATCGGCATAACGGCGTGAAGCAGAAATCGCAATCGCAGGACTACTTTGTTCCTCGCTACTGAGTTGCTCATAGACTGACTCCCACAGCATCTCAGAGGGTGAAGCAATGATGGTATTGGCCGAGGTTTCAATCAGATTCTCAGCATAATTTACATCGATTTTCTTCTTTTTAAGAAGATAACGCGCTTCTTTGATCACTTCACGCAAACGACCCGCTTGCTTATAGGCACGTAGCAACAGTTTACGAATATGGATCTGATTAGGATGCGCTTCATTAAGCTTTTCTAGAATCTGAATCGCCTCATCGCTTTTGCGCTGATCTAATAAGATTTCAGCCTTCACCGTGGCTGCTGCATCATAAAGTTCAGGATAACTGACGGCCTTTTCCAAGCTTAATGCCAACATCTCATCCCGTTTTAACTCATCATTAACCTGATGAGCGGCTTTAGCGGCCGCCAAACTGGCTAAGACCTGACGCTGCTCACTATGCGTTTTGCTATGTAATTTATTAAAATCCTTTTCGGCCACATCCACACGACCTTCAAGCCAACCCATCCAGCCGCGCTCCAGTAGACCTAAATCACGACGTGTACGACGCTTTTCACGCCACTCATCAAAGCGCTTCGGCGCATTCAATAGATGTGAAATAAGGCGTAGGATAAGATAAGCCACAAAAAATGCCAGTACTAAAATCAGTACACCGACAATTAAACTCACCGTACGGCGCTCATCGTTAATCACTAGACTGACATAACCGCTGGTGTCTTGCAGGCTAACTGCTGCAAACACGGCAATCGCAATTAATAAGAGTAATTTAATGACTGTTTTCATTGTTACTCCTGGAAAGAACGCTGAACACGAAGCTGTTCATAAGTTTCTGATAAGGCGCGGCGGCTATGTGAAATATCTGGCATAGATGGTTGCACTGAGGCCTTTTTTAATTCAGTTAATAGCATTTTTGCTTGCTGTGTTTCAGCTGCATCGGCACGGAAATACTGATCCAAGGCTTGCTCCACCGTCATCAATGAGGTTTGCCACACACCTTGCTGTCTACTCATCAGCCCCTGCTGGGCAAAGCTAAGCTGCATTTTTAAATTATTACGCAGAATACCCGCTTGCTCTACCGACAATAAACCAGAGTCTGGATCGGAGAGCTTTTCTACTCGCACCAAGTCACCTAAATCACTGGCAACCGCACCATAGGCTTTAGAGGCATAGCTCTTAGTCTGAGACCAGGCACGATCATACCACTTGGCGTCCGCATCCAGCGCCGTCGTTTCGCTCGTCTCAGCTGCTGCTTCAACCGCTGCCGCTTCAGACGCTTTAGCAGTAGGTAGCATCAATTGGCTCTGGGACGCATAATCAGGCGTATTTAATGGCGCTGCATCAATCAGACTGGCGACTTGTTGCACCTGCTTAAACATATCATCAACGGTAGCGGATTCATTAGATTTTAAGGCCACGATATCTGCACCGATGGCGCCTACTAAACCCTCTAACATTTTATTTTTAGATTCCGCCGCTAAGCGCTGAGCTACCGTCAAAATTGAGACCGCATTAGGCACATTGCCATTAAAACGCAATTCATTTTCTGCCGATTGCATTAGGCGAGAAACGTCATTCAACAATAAATTCTCAGCACTGGTATTTTGTACTTGCAAATGTTGTTGCATACCCGCCAATTCCTCTTGGAGGCGATGAATTTCCTGTTGCTGACGCACATTAAGTAATTCATATTCACGCTCTAATTGGGCTAAAACAGTAGGATCGGCCATCTGCTCAGTAGCAGCCTTATCGTTACCAGAATCGGCCATCGGCTCAGCGGCAGCCTTGTCGCTGTCAGAAGTCGCATGTTCAGCGGCTGGCCTGCTGCTAGCTTCATCACTTGCTGGGGGTGGCAATGTATCAGCGGGTGCCTCAGTGCTTGGCTCTGTTGCTGCTGGCTCTGACGCTGGCTCTGTTGAAGAATTAGTGGTGCTTGCGTCCTCCGTTGTTGAGGTCGTATCCTCTGCTTCAGCTTCCGCCGCGTTTACTTGCGCTTGCGCCTCAGCCGCCGATGTCTGCGTAGCATTCGGTTCGTCCGTTGCGGTCATATCCTGGGTATCCATCTCACCCTTGGCCAGTTCCTCTTGTTCAAAGGCACCAATACCTACCTCCGGGCTAACCACTGGTCCCTGCTCACCAGGCACAACTGCGGTGCTCTCGTCTGCAGGTGCTTGCTCATCGGCCGTCGCTACAGACTCATCCTGCGTGGTCTCAGCTGACTCAGTGCTCAGCTGATCTCCGCTTTGGTGGGCCACCACATCGGCCGCACTGGCTACATCATCTGCAGAGTTTTCAGCGGCCGCTGCGCCAGACGCCGTCGCTTCAGCAGGCGCTGGTGCAGTTGCCTGGGCACCCATAAAGTTAGCCTTTGACTCCTCCTCACCCATCTCGGTGTTAAATGATTCTGAAGCACTTGGCTCAGGTACTTCGTCAGCACTTAAGGGCGGATCACTGCGCTCTAAGCCTTGAGGATCTGCCGGCACCTCTTGAATCGAACTCGCATCCGGTGTGGCCTGATTCACCGTACCCGGTGTTAAACCCTTAACCTCACTCTGATTGGAGTAATACACGCCAGCAACGGCAGCAGCGACTAACACACCCGCCACACCGTACCACACAGCATTACTTCCCTTTTTCTTGCTTGGGCTTGCCGTTGGCTCAGCGCTCTGTGAGCTATCTGCCTCTGTCACCGTGGATACTGCTGGCTGATCATCAACTTGCTCATCAGTAGCTAGAATGTCTGCATCAGCAGTTTGATGAATCTCTTCGGGGCTATCTCCGCCCTGATGATTGGGATTACGACTTTTTGCCATAGTGCACTTCCTTCTGATGAATGAGTTGTTACCCTAAATATAGGAATAATATTTTTATCGTGAAATAAGTCAGTGAAGACCAGTTCACATGTGATTTAAGATTTTACTATCTTTTTGATTCTATACCAATCACAGGCTTGGATTAAGCTTTAATGCAATTTATCACGATTTACTGAGCGCAAAATTGATAAAGCTTAAATGATTAAACGATTGACCGGCAATACGCCCCGCAAAGCATTAGTTAAAACTATCTCATCGGCCTGCATCACCTCCTCATAGTGAAGCCTGCCTTCAACCACATGATCCACGCCCAAATAGTGCATAGGTTGCGCTAATATCTCTTGACGCATTACACCGTTCAATATCGGTAGCTTCGCTGTCGGCGTATGCCATTGGCCATTGATTTTTAAAAACACATTACTACGAGCACCTTCAAGCAGATTCAACTGCTTATCAAACATCAGAGCATCAAAGGCCTGATGTGCCAACGCCTGTTTTAATACCGCATCATACACACTTCGTTGATCACTTTTATGACGACTCAAATAATTCCCGCTAACAATGGATTGCTTAGTCACTAAAACGCACTGCTGAGACTCAAGCGCCTCCAAGCTAAAAAGACTTGCCTCTAAATAAAAGTCATTATCTAGCGCATAAATCCATGTATTTTGCTGCTCCACGGCTCGTTGTTGAACAGGACATAGACTCAATTTCAGTCGATAGCTGCCTTGCTTAGGTAATTGCTTATAAAAATAGCTCAAGGCCTGCTCCAACGACTGCGCATCCAGAGGATAATTCAAGGCTTTGGCCGAGCTTAGCAAACGTTTTTTATGACGTGCTAGCAGCTGACAAGCCCCCGCTTCCCAGCGCATGGTTTCAAAAATACTGAACTCCGGCCTTAAACCGAGTAAAAAACGCATTTTCCAATATAATTCATCGTATTCTGTGGCTGCCTGACTATCGATCACAATCCCCGAACCGACCCCCATGGCACCTTGATAATACCCATCCGCCTCCTGCAGATGGAAACTACGTATCATCACATTGAGTTGACCGTAAAAGGACAACTCGCCTGCTGCCTTGCTAGCCTCTGGATTGGCTTCAAGTAGGCCAATGCTCCCGGTATAAATCCCGCGCGGCCTTTGTTCAAGCGCCTCAATCAATTGCATGCTCATATGTTTAGGCGCACCGGTGATGGAGCCGCAAGGAAATGCAGCTTTAAGCAAGTGGGAAAAGCTTATATCAGCTGGCATCTGCGCTTCCACCGTACTCGTCATTTGCCACACCGCACCAAAGCGGTCAACCTCAAACAAAGCAGGCACCTTTACACTACCAAGCTTCGCAATGCGCCCCAGATCGTTACGTAATAAATCGACGATCATCAGATTTTCAGCACGATTTTTAAGATCGTTTTTTAAAGCAAGGGCACGCGCTTCATCATGCGCATCATTCAAGATAGGCGCCGTTCCTTTCATCGGCTTAGCCCGCACCACACCATTGGCCTGAATATCTAAAAATAGCTCTGGCGAAAAACTTAATAGCCACGGCTGTTCCGCTAATGGTAAATGAGCCAATGCGCCATAGGGGACCCGCTGTTGCTCACACAAGCGGCGGTATAGCGTGATCGGATGACCATAGCTTTTAAAGTCTAAACGACTGGTGAAGTTTATTTGATACACCTCACCACGTTCGATACTCGCATGAATGGCTGCAATTTTTTGAGCAAAGGTCTCGGCATCGATGGCTAATCTTGGCTCAGCAATCCCTGCCGGCGTATCAGCATACTGCGCTAACAGCTGCTGCCGGGCACTACGGCTTAGCTGCTCCTTTTTTCTAAAGCAGAAAATATGTAGCTGTTGAGCACTTGCAGGCGCCGAAGCTTGATTAAGTAGCGCCACCCCGAACTCATAAGGAATATAGAAAAAAGTATATAAACCCTGATCCCAAAGCACTTGCAACCTTTGGTCCACATCTGCCAACTGAGCGGCATCAAAACTGCAATGCGTCGCAAAATCACTCAACAGGAGTGCGCTTTCGCTTTCCATATCATCTAACAGGACGAAGTGATCGACGCTTGGCTTATTCAACATAGGATCCTTTGGCGCTTAAACGCTTAAGCGCCGCAACAATGCTCACATTATCAGCTTGGCAGAAATGCATCCGTAAGGGCGTCTTTTGCGCTGGGGCGAGTTGCATTTTTATATGCTGCAAATGTTCAGCAATCCGGGCATGAAAAAATAGAAAATCATGTTGCCAAGCATACTGCGCTAGCAGCGGCTCTTGTTGCCATTGAGCAACGACTGCATCCACGCTATCACGACTCGTCATCAACCAACAAACACGGGCCTCAGGCTTGGTGCTTAGCAAATCCAACAAAGGCTGCTTTGCTTGCTCGCTCCAAACCGCGGCGGTGCGCTTATAAACGGCTAAAAAACTAGTTTCAACGTGGCGCTGTTGTAATTGCTGATAAAGCCAATCCCGACCATGCTCAGCGCGCACAATCATCACCCGCTTCGGCACTTGATAATGGGCCTCGAACCAATCCAAAAAAGACTCCGAATCCGCCTCACCTTGAGGTGCGACTAACACCCTCTCCGGCGCTAGACCGTGCGCTAGTAATGCATCTGCCGACACCGGTCCCACTGCCGCCGCATATAAATGCGGAGGCCACCCGATGGCATGCTGCTGTAAGTATGAAAAAAAACAATCTACCGCAAATTGACTCACAAAAAAGATAAAATCATTCGCCTGCCAAGTCGCAGGCAGTTGGAAGTCAAGCGGCACTAAGCTAAGGGCCGGTAAATTTAACTGCTTAAAATCCCCCAGTAATGCCTCTAACTCGCGACTCTTGTGAGCAGGTCGGGTATTAATGACTAAATCAAAGGACATGAACTCAGCGCTTAAAAACTGCGTGCTGCACTCTGCTTTAAAGCCTCATCCAACAAACGACGACCGCCCTTTGCTAATAAATCCTCGGCCGCTCTACCACCCAATTGCTGAGCATCGGCTAAATCACCACGAATTTCTGTTGTTAAAGAGGCAGTACCATCAGGTAAGGCGACCATGGCCCGTAAGTACAGTTGATTATCCTCTACCACCGCATGCGCAGCGATCGGCACCTGACAAGAACCCCCCAAGGCCTGAGAAATAGCACGTTCGGCCGTTGCGGTAGCAGTGGATTCTGCGCATGCTAAAAAGGCTAAGAGCTCACGCAAATCATCACGACTGGCTAAGATCTCAATCCCTAAAGCCCCTTGACCAGCAGCGGGTAGGCTTTGATCCACGGTCAAATAGGAGCGAATCCGCTCTGCTAAGCCTAAACGCTCTAAACCGGAAGCCGCTAAAATAATGGCATCGTAATAACCCGCATCTAATTTGCCTAAACGGGTATCTAGATTGCCACGCAAAGGCTGCACCACTAAATGAGGGTAAAGGGCACGAATCTGTGCCTCACGACGTAAGCTGGAGGTGCCCAGCACCGCCCCCTCAGGTAAATCGTCTAAGGTTTCATAGCGATTGGAAACAAAGGCATCACGCGGATCAGCACGCTTTAAAATCGTACTCAGTGCAAACTCCTCGTACAATGCCATTGGCACATCCTTTAGTGAATGCACAGCCAAATCGGCACGACCATCCAACAATGCGCTTTCCAATTCCTTAACAAAAAGACCCTTACCACCGATTTTAGATAAGCTACGGTCAATAATCTGATCACCCTTGGTAGTCAACTTAAGCAATTCAACCACTAAACCAGGGTATTGAGTTTGCAGGGCGTGTTGAACAAATTCTGCTTGCCATAGAGCTAAACGACTGGCACGGGTAGCAATGACGATTTTTTCAGGTAACTTCAATGTAATCTCAATAAAATGCATTAACTAAAAACAACTAACCATCATGGTCAGACTTTAATCATAGCAAAGCCACACACATGATGGTTAGTTAACAAGCTAAGGAGAGTTTTTAAGCGTCTTGCTTAGGTTTTTTGCTCATACGAGCCCACAATAAACCAATACCCACCACCAATAAGGCACCAATCAGCTCGGCGCTATATTTCACTACCGCAGGTGCTGTCTCACCCTCAAAGAAGAAGTTCTTCGTAGCAACATCACCCACCACGAGACCACCGGCAATCCAGCCAAGCAAGGCAGCACCGAAGACCACGACCCAAGGGAAACGGTCGATGAGTTTAAGCACTAAAGAGCTACCCCAAATAATAATTGGCACACTCACCAACAAACCGAAAATCACATAAAACATCTGATGATGATCGGCTGTGTTTTGTGCCGCACCGGCAATCGCAATGACATTATCAAAACTCATCACTAAATCCGCAACCAAAATTGTACGTACCGCGCCCCACACACTAGCACTGGCCTTAACCTCGTGATGCTCCTCATGAGGTATCAATAGCTTAATCCCAATCCATAGCAGTAACAACGCACCGACAATTTTTAAATAAGGGATCAGCAATAAGGACATGGCAAAGAAAATCAGTATCACTCTCAGGAAAATGGCGCCTGCCGTACCCCACAGAATACCTCTAATACGCTGATGCTTATCGAGATTACGACAAGCTAAAGCAATGATAATGGCATTATCGCCACCGAGTAAAATATCAATTAAGACAATTTGAAACACTGCACCCCAGTGAATCATTTGAATAAATTCGAACATGAACTGTGATCCGATTAATCGTGGAAAGGAGCGAAAATTATAACGTATGCAGCTGTTGCCTGCCCTTATAAAAGCAGTAAATCGTCATAAAAAAACCCTAGTCAGCGACTAAGCGACTAGGGTTAACATAGCTGATAGGACTAAATTAAAGAATCGATTTCAATAATTTACCCATTTCAGACGGGTTGCGCGTGGTTTTAATACCGCACTCTTCCATCACGGCTAATTTCGCATCGGCTGTATCATCACCACCAGAAATTAAGGCACCGGCGTGACCCATACGCTTACCTGCAGGTGCAGTCACACCAGCAATAAAGCCAACAATAGGCTTAGTCATATTGTCTTTTGCCCAACGTGCGGCTTCAACTTCATCCGGACCACCGATTTCACCGATCATCACAACCGCATCAGTCTCAGGGTCATCATTGAACATTTTTAATACGTCAATATGCTTTAGACCATTGATCGGGTCACCACCAATACCAACGGCAGCGGACTGGCCTAGACCAAGCTCAGTTAACTGAGCCACTGCTTCATAGGTTAAGGTACCGGAACGGCTCACCACGCCAATGCGACCTTTGCGATGAATATGCGCCGGCATAATACCGATTTTCAACTCCTCAGGAACAATTAAGCCCGGGCAGTTAGGACCTAATAACAGCGTTTTGCTGTTTAAAGCACGCATTTTATTGCGAACTTCCAACATATCACGCACAGGAATACCCTCGGTAATACAAATCACTAAGTCTAGCTCAGCCTCAACCGCCTCTAAAATCGCAGCTGCTGCGCCCGCAGGTGGTACATAAATCACGGAGACAGTGGCACCGGTTTCAGCCTTAGCATCTTTTACCGTACCAAAAATAGGGATACCCTCAAAATCCTCGCCCACGCGCTTAGGGTTCACACCAGCGACATAGGCCTCACGACCATTAGCATACTCACGGCTATGGCGAGTGTGATATTGACCCGTCTTACCGGTAATCCCTTGAGTGATCACCTTAGTATCTTTATTAATTAAAATTGACATTTGTAATCCTCTATCTTATTTGGCGGCTTCTACAACCTTGGTTGCGGCTTCAGCCATGGTATCAGCACTAATAATTGGCAAACCGGAATCAGCAAGAATTTGCTTACCTAACTCCTCGTTGGTACCCTTCATGCGCACTACTAAAGGCACATTTAAGTTAACCGCACGGCAGGCAGCAACCACCCCTTCAGCAATCACATCACAACGCATAATACCACCAAAGATATTCACTAGAATGGCTTTAACATCGTCATTTTTTAACATGATTTTAAAGGCTTCGGTCACTTTTTCAGCGGTTGCGCCACCGCCAACGTCGAGGAAGTTAGCAGGCTCACCACCAAAGAGCTTAATGGTATCCATGGTCGCCATCGCTAGACCAGCACCATTTACCAAACAACCAATATTACCGTCTAATTGAATATAGGCTAAATCGAACTTGCTGGCTTCAATCTCAGCCGGATCCTCTTCGTCTAGGTCACGATAAGCCACAATCTCAGGCTGACGGAATAAAGCATTCGAGTCAAAGTTAAACTTCGCATCCAAGGCACGAATATGACCGTCACCCGTTAGGATAAGCGGGTTAATCTCGGCCAAAGAAGCGTCAGTCTCACAATATGCTTGGTACAGTTTTTGGAACTGATCCACTGCTTCTGCAATCGAGGCTTCAGGCACACCAATACCGCGTGCTAATTTCTCAGCATCCTCTGCCGTCAAACCAGTGGCAGGATCCACAAACACCTTAAGTAGCTTTTCAGGGGTTTTGGCCGCTACTTCTTCAATGTCCATACCACCTTCGCTAGAAGCCATGACCGCATTTTTCTGAGTACCACGGTCAGTGACGATACCTAGGTAATACTCCTTTTTGATATCAGCACCCTCTTCGATAAGCAGACGCTTCACCTTGCGACCCTCAGGGCCGGTTTGATGAGTAACTAACTGCATACCGAGGATTTCGGAAGCAAGTTGACGCACCTCATCCACTGATTTAGCTAATTTTACACCGCCGCCCTTACCACGACCGCCGGCATGAATCTGTGCTTTTACAACCCAAACCGGACCGCCAAGCTCCTCAGCTGCCTTGACAGCCTCTTCTACTGTAAAAGCCGGAATACCGCGAGGTACATTAACACCGAACTTTCTTAATAGTTCCTTACCTTGATACTCATGAATATTCATAGATGACCTATAAGAAATAATTGAAAAAACTTTATTCTAAAAATAAAGTGCGTGATTTACAACTAATTAATCTACCGTTGGCACATACCATTGAGGATAAAACTCCTTTACAACGGGTGACCCTAAGGCATAAGCATGACAGCCCTCTAGCTGAAACGGACGTCGACCGCTATCAACCGCATCATTGATACGTTTGCGTGATAAGCTTTGAACAAAAACAGTTGGAATCAGCACCGCTAACTCGCTCATATGCGTACAGCCCTGTGTTTTAGCAAACTGCTCACGCACCTTGTGCCGAAAGCCCTTTAGTAAATGGAGCCCAATCAGCCGCTGATACGATTCCTCAATGGCGCGACAAACATCACCATAGGGTGCCGCAGCATAGGAAACCCCGGCATCAACAATCAAACCCTCGTCATTCACCGTCAAGCAGATATTTAAATCATGAACTGGATCGCCCGCCTTTTTGATTGAACCATCCGATTTTGTAAAATCATAGCTTTTGAAATCAACTAATTTGGCTTCAATATCCCAAAGACCATCACTTCGCTCATAAGACTCAATGCTCATTTGGCGCGTATGAATTTTTTTACGTTCGACCACGTTGCCTCAACTATCTATTTATCATTTTTGCCCATGTGATTATAACTGAAAAGCTTCGCCCAATGTGTTTGAATGAAGCGCCGATAAGCTTAGTGACAGCATCATATCACTACCGCTCCTGCATGGCTTAGCTTGTCCGGTTCATCGACAAGCCAATGCGCATTTTAAATACTCTCGACACTGCTAGACCTAAAGCCATACAGCGCTCTCACCCGCTTTGATAAAAAGAAATAACACAAAAATGCAGCTCTAATGAGCAGATAAAGCAGCACTGGCGCACCGGCAGCAGATAAGCCCAACAAGGTCAGGATAATATTTGCTAATTCAAAGGCCCACACCATATAAATCGTCGCTGCTGTTTTAACCCCCAGTAGGCGATACACCAGAAATAAATGAATCAAGGCTGTTAAAAATAACAAACTAATCAGTAAAGTAAAACCTGCGGGCGCCTCGGAGAGATTTTTAAGACCAATCAAGGCAAATAAAAACGCCCCTACCCCAGTGATAACTGCGCTCACACAATAGAGACTTATCCAAACACCGAGTTTTTGCGTATGCTCTTCCATCGACTTCTCAAAAAAACGTAAACTGCGCGCTAAACCACTCACTTAAGTGCGGCCAAGTACTCGCTAAAACAGGGATCGTGAGGATCTTTGTATAAATCTCGGCGAATTTCTGCTGGATCCTGATAGCGCGCTGTTGGATCAGGGTGCATGGCTTTGCGAATGATGTAGCGCGTGGAATCATATAAGTCCACATGAAAATCCACTAAACTCTGCTTTTGCCTAAATAAGGCCTCTTCGAATGGTATCGCTTGCATAGCAGGCGCATTCATCTCCTTACTAAAGGGTGCATGACCATGCAATAAATAATAATAAATCGCTGCCGCTGAATATAGGTCCGTACTCTCATGCCGTTGCTTGTGCAGCATTTCCGGAGCGATAAAAAACATCTCATCCGGCGTATAGTCAATATCCTTAGCACCACTGGAACTAAAATTCGCTAACACGGGCAAAAAGGCATTGGAAGCTAGATTCAGGATGATGTTTTTAGGCAAAATACGATAATGATCCACGGTGGGATGTAAACGTCGCAAATAAATCAAGGCATTGATAATGCCTAAAAAGACATTATAAGCACCGATAAATGAGAGCATCTCCTGCCGTTCAGTGCGCTCGAAAAGACTATCGCCATTAACATAATCTAAAATAGCATAGGGATAATCGCTGCCATTCACTCGGACTTGCCCGACGCTATCCAGCTTGACCACATGCGGGCTATCCAAGCGTTCAAGCACCGAGAGTTCAGTATTTGCCTCCTTTAAAAAAAGCTTTAATACCTTGGCCTCAAAGGCCGGATTACGCACGCGGTAAGTTTGGGCATAGTCATTAATCGATATCAAGGATTTGACCTTATACTGCTGATCAATGAGCTCATCCTCTTTGAAAAAATAATTTGCTGATCTCATGACGTTTCCCCTTTGGCCATTAATTAAATCTAGTTTAACTTTAACAAATTCTCGCTACTGCCGCTTAGCCCTTGGCTATTATTAGTAGTTGCCATAGGCCACATCTAATCAGTTATGAGCAAGACCTCCGGCTGATTGTTTTCTAGGCGCTTGCTTTAAACTCAGTAAGTAGTCTTTTTGAGCGGTTGTAATGCGATAACTTTCTCGGGCTTTTTGTATGGTTTTATTATGCACCCAAGGGGCTAATCGTTGCTCCTCAATCAAGCCAATGGTCGATGCCCATTGCTTAGCTAAGGCTGTGGCAAAAAACCAGGCGATGGCCATATTGACATAGTATTCATCAGAGCACATAGCCATAGGAATGGCTAAATAGGCAGGCTTAAAATCCTCATCCAGAAAATGACGCATTAGCATAGTGATTGCAAAGCGTCTTTGATAGCCATGCGCTGCGACTGACCAGCGACGGATAGGTAGCAACAGCTCGGGCCGATGCTCCTTAAACACCTTGGGCGATAGCGTATCACAGACAGCCCAATTATCGATAAAGGGTAAAAAGCGTTCCACTGCCGCTAGACATTCCTCAAACGCCCGCATTTCCGATAGCAAAATGGCATGCAGCATATTTTCATCATAGTATGAATGCGGTAACGCTCGTAGAAACGGCTCTGATGCTTCCTGACTCAGCGTCTTGGCTAAACGTCGTAATTGCGGCAGTCGCACCCCGATAATGCGTTCTGGCGCTAAGGTCGGCACGAGTTGGCGTTGAAACTCGGCATAACTGCTATCCCGCAGCTCAAATAAACGGTTTTGAATACTAACGATAGACATTGTGATACTCCTAAGCTTGGGCATAGACATAGGCTAAACTGATCAGAACGTAGCGCCCGCCCTTTGCCAAGCTGACGAGGATTAAAAAACGATAGAATCGCTCTCGCAGCACCCCGGCAACAAAGGTGATGGGATCACCAATAATCGGCAACCAGGAAAATAATAATATCCAAGACCCGTAGCGTTGATAATAGTCTTGCGCTTGTACTAAACGCTGTTCTGACACCGGAAACCACGAACGCTCCTTAAAACGCTCAAGCTGCGTACCCAACCACCAGTTCAGTACCGAACCCAAGACATTACCCACCGTAGCAAACAGCACCAATAGCATGGCCGATTGTTGCGATAAGTGCAGCATGCCCAATAACACCGCTTCCGACTGTGCCGGCAAGAGCGTGGCGGCAATAAAGCCTGTCGCAAACACAATAAAATAATTTAACACGGGCAATTCAATTTTTTTAATCTGCGTTACAAGGTTGACTTCCTCCCCTCCCTAAAGGGATGGGATTCCTGCTTCCAGACGGCCAAGCCCGACCGCAAGAATGTTCCGACTGGCGATAAAGTCGGCTAAAATCCTTGACTAAGTTACGGTATTTTAAATGACTATAACAATAGGCAGAAGAAGCGATGTATCTATCAATATTAGCCGTTGGTATCGGTGCCATGCTTGGGGCATGGCTGCGTTGGGGCCTCAGTTTACAATTAAACCACTACCTTGCCAATGTGGCTTTGGGCACCTTAGTCGTCAATTGGATCGGCGGCTTTATCATCGGCTTTGCCGTGTCTTTTTTTGCCAATAGCACGCTTAGCGTTAACTATAAACTCTTTCTGATTACCGGCTTTTGTGGTGCGCTCACCACCTTTTCTACCTTTTCAATGGAAATCGTCACCCTACTACAAAGCGGCAAAATCGCCTATGCCCTGCTTAGTATCGCCCTACACCTGATCGGCTCCTTGCTTTTTACACTCTTGGGAATTTGGGCATATCAAATCAGCCTTGGACAGTAAAGCCATCCCTGGCGCGACTATCGTTACTCTTCGACAAAAACACCTTCATAACCGGTGGTAGCAATCGCCTCCAACAGGCTCTCGCGCGTTACCTCCTCATTGGCTTCGACCCTTGCCATCTTATCGCTAAGACTTGCTTTGACCGTATTAACCCCTTCTACCTTAAGCAGGGCTTTACGCACCATGGCAGTACACAGTGGACAATGCATACCCTCCACCTTGATCACATAACTTTGCTCGGCACCGTTAATACTAAGGGCCGCTAAAATGCTCAATAACACTTTACTCATATGAATACCATAACCCCAAAATTTCAGGGTAAAACAATAACAACATCAAGCCTAAAAACAGCAGCACGATAAAACACAGACTGCGCAGCGTCAGGCGATGCCTTAAGGCGCATTGCTTTCTGAAAAACCGAGCCCATACATACACCGCAAAGCTCAATAAGGCTAGGCCACTTAAGATAGGTCTCAATGCTTCTAATGAGGTGAATACAGCGACTAAACCAAAAGAACTGCCAAATAGCAATAACAATAGCGCAGGGAGACAACAAAAAGTCGCCCCCACAGCACTAATAAAAGCGCCTAATAACCAGAGCTTAGCTGGTTTATCAGGCACTTTTTGAGTTGGCTGAAGCGTCGCCGTATCAGTTGTTTGCTTAGAGCTCAACTGATTTGTACTCATAAGCAAACTCTTTGGGCGAGTAGTAGTCTTGCACATTATCATCCACTTCGGCATAGGGATATCCGAAGTTATTCAGCGGATGCTCAGCAGGCATCGGCTTTAAGGCAAAGTCACGGCCCCAGTTATAGGCAATCCAGCACATTTCCCAATTGCCGAATAGGTAGTCGCGCAACTGAACAATTTTACTATCATCATTGCTGAGCTTTTCAGCTAAACGCACCTTGGTTACATCGCCCGGATCGCATGGAATCCAACCGTAGCCTTTTAAGTAAAACTCGGCACGACAATGTTGAGCACCGGTAATATTAGCAACACCGTCCTTACCACTACCCATAGCTGGACTAAAACGACTCTCACCTACACGGATACCAAACACCTCACGACTAGCAATACCGACACTACGACATAAGGCCACAAAGACTGAACTAATATCAGTACACTTACCATATAACTTGCCCGATTCGAGTAAGGCCTTGGCATCACCCACACCACAACCGACGATACTCTCATCACGGGTCATGTTATTACATACCCAGGTATAAATTGCTTTGGCACGCTCTAAATCACCCTTAATCCCTTTGGTGATTTCTTCTGCCTTTTCCTTAACAATGCCATCAATTTGGATATGTCTGGTCGGCTCTAAGTACTCAGCCAATTCGGCCGGCAAAGCTAAGCTATCGTCGTAATTCACCTTGGAAAAATCAGTGTTACGCTCTTGCGTGGTGATGGTAAACACACTACTAATGGATGCGGGATGCTCGCTAAACTGAGCAAACAGCGTTGGAATCTCAAAATCACTTTGTACCAACTCATCATAATTACCGCTATGTTGAATTAAGCTTTTTAACTGCTGATATTCGCTATTAAGCGGAAGTGGAACCCAAAGTTTAGAAACTTTACCCGCTTCCTGTAATTGATGATTTAATGTCACTTCAAAAGTACGCTCTTTTTCATTAACTCGAGCAACCGGCGCCGCATCCGATTTGGTAGTGGCAGCAAAAGCTAAATTAGGCAATAACATCGCGCTGCTGGCAGCACCGACCTTAAAAAAATCGCGTCTTTTTATGTTTGAAATCATAATGATGTCCTCTATGGAATTAAGCAAACTTGCTATTAAAGGATCGAGCGCTGCAAGCAGAGCTCAGCACAACCATTCGTTAGCAACTCGAATCATTGGCAAGGGCTATGTTAACACTCCCACCAGGCATAAGAAAAGCCCGCACAGGGCGGGCTAATTAAATTAAAGCGTGTAGCTATGCAGCTGCTTACAGCTCATTACGAACAATGGCTGCACCAGCACTGAGCGCACGCAACTTGGCATTTGCCACCTCACGCGATAATGGCGCCATGCCACAGTTAGTGCATGGGTAAAGATTTTCTGCATCCACGAATTGCATGGCCTTTCTTAGGGTAGCAGCTACCTCTTCCGGTGTTTCAATGACATTAGTCGCCACATCAATCGCTCCTACCATCACTTTTTTGCCACGAATCAATTCCAACAAATCCATTGGCACATGCGAGTTATGACATTCTAAGGAAATAAGATCAATCGTCGATTGCTGCAA
The DNA here is from genome assembly GCF_001808335.1 of Oligella sp. HMSC05A10. Lineage (NCBI taxonomy): Bacteria > Pseudomonadati > Pseudomonadota > Betaproteobacteria > Burkholderiales > Alcaligenaceae > Oligella > Oligella sp. HMSC05A10. The sequence continues at coordinate 112,583 of NZ_KV792927.1, forward strand.
TTTAGGGAAAAACTCCTCGTATTGACGCCATTCGGAACCAAGCGTTTTTTTCCAATCCGTATTGGCCTTAATGCCATAACCATAGCAAATATGCACTGCCGTCTCACATTTCAAGCCTTCAATGGCACGCTCTAGGGTTGCAATCCCCCAGTCGTTCACATCATCAAAGAAGACGTTAAAGGCTGGCTCATCAAATTGAATAATATCCACCCCGGCGGCTTCTAATTCCTTAGCCTCTTGATTCAGGATCTTGGCAAATTCCCAGGCCAATTTCTCGCGACTCTGATAATGCGCATCATATAAGGTATCGATCATGGTCATAGGACCCGGTAAAGCCCATTTAATCGGCTGCTGAGTGTGTTGACGTAAAAACTTTGCCGCTTCCACAAATACAGGTTTAGAACGGGCAACCTCACCAATCACCGTGGGCACACTGGCATCATAACGGTCACGGATACGGACGGTTTCACGCTTTTCAAAATCGACCCCATCAAGATGCTCAATAAATGTCGTCACAAAATGTTGGCGTGTTTGCTCACCGTCACTGATGATATCAATGCCGGCCACTTCCTGCTCTTTTAAGGTGAGGAGTAAGGCATCGCGCTTAGCCGCTGCTAATTCATCGCCCGCTAGCTTCCAGGGCGACCAGAGTTTTTCCGGCTCGGCCAACCAAGAAGGTTTGGGAAGACTACCGGCAGTTGAGGTGGGTAATAACTTTTTCATAATAAACAACCTAAATGCTACTAATTTTATTCAATGATCATTAAACAGCGTATTCAGCCGTCCACTGCGACAATGTCTCTTGATATGGTTTGATAAAGTACTCTTCGGTAAACTTACCTTGTTGAATCGCTAATTGCGTACGTTCAACGCGATCATATACCACTTGGGTAAGGGAGTAATTATCATTGGTCAAGCTAGGTTGATAGATCTTCGTCGCCACCGCATTTGCGTTATAAATCTCGGGACGGTATATTTTTTGGAAAGTTTCCATCGTACTGATGGTACTAATCAACTCTAGATTTGAATAATCACTCAACAAATCCCCTGAAAAATAAAAGGCAAATGGCGCCACGCTGCCCTTAGGCATAAAGTAACGTACGGTTAAACCCATTTTGGCAAAGTACTGATCGGTTAAGGAAAACTCATCTTGCAAGTACTCTACCCCAAGGATGGGGTGCACATTATCCGTGCGACGATAGGTCCTGGTATTAGCCACGCTCAAACAGATCACCGGCTGCTTTTTAAAATTGTCTTTATAAGCTTTGGAGTTTAAAAAAGCCTTAAATAAATTACCGTGTAACTCACCATAAGCGTCAGGCACACTAAAGCCCTCTTTATTTTTGTTATGTTCGGGTAAGAGCACACTAAAATCATAATCTCGCACATAAGAAGAGAAGTTATTACCCACAATGCCCGGTATGCGTTGATTCGTCTGATGATCAACCACGGTGGTTGCTAAGACCTCAATCAATGGGAACACCTTACCATCACCTTCAATATCCACTTCCGCTGAAATAATATCTAACTCAAGCGAATAACGATCGCCCTGAGGATTATCCCAATCTGCCAAACTATTAAAACGACGATTAATCATCTCAATGGCATTACGTAAATTCTGTTGACGGTGCTCGCCTCTGGCTAAATTAGCAAAGTTCGTGGTTAGTCGCGTCTCGCTGGAGGGTAAATAATTTTCATCAAAGCGGATACGATGAATGTGAAACTCAAATTCTTTACTCATTGCTATCAAATCCTAAATCAAATATGTTTGTATCACCAAAATGCTATGGCGATTTTTCATGAAGTTATTGTAGCCACGACATCACATGAAGTAAAATGGTATATTCTTATACATCCATGAATTTTACTCATAGCAAATGATCGAACGTATTCATCTAGCCATTGTGCAGCAAGTTGAGGCACAAGGTTCACTGACCGCCGCAGCGGAAGTGCTGCATGTGACTCAATCCGCCTTAAGTCACAGCATGAAAAAGCTGGAGCAATTACTAGGTACTGAAATTTGGCGCCGCGAGGGCCGTAACTTGCAATTAACCCAAGCAGGTCAGCATTTATTAGCGGTCGCAAATCGTGTATTACCCCAACTGAAACTGGCCGAAGAGAGGTTGCAGCAATTTGCCCACGGCAAGCGCGGCTCGCTACGCATTGGCATGGAATGTCACCCCTGCTACCAATGGCTCCTTAAAATCGTTTCACCCTACCTTAAGGCGTGGCCAAATGTTGATCTGGACGTAAAGCAGAAGTTCCAATTTGGTGGTATCGCCGGTCTCTTTAATTATGAAATTGATTTACTGGTCACCCCCGATCCGCTGTATCGACCCGGGCTACAGTTTGAGCCGGTGTTTGATTATGAGCAGGTATTGGTCGTGGCTAAACATCACCCACTCGCCAAGCACGACTTTATTGAGCCTCAACAGTTGATCGCTGAAACCTTGATTAGCTATCCGGTGGACATTGAGCGCTTAGATATTTTTAAACAGTTTTTAATCCCCGCAGGCGTTGCTCCCAGACGCCATCGTACGATTGAAACCACGGATATTATGCTGCAAATGGTTGCTAGCGAGCGTGGGGTCACGGCCCTACCTAAATGGTTAGTAGAAGAATATGCAGAAAAGCTACCAATCAAAGCCATTCGTTTAGGGGAGCATGGCATTCCCAAACAGATCCATTTAGGTACGCGTGAAAGCGATACCGTCTTGGATTATATCAAGGCCTTTTTTGAGCTCGCTAGAAAACCCGCCACGGTGGCTTGGCAACAACAGAATCAATGAGGGTGAGTGCTCAACAGGCAAACAAAACCCCGTCTATCAATGAATAAACGGGGCTAACTTTAATTTGCTGCTTTTTGGCTGCTACCTAAGCCTAAATAGCTTTCGATCACACCAGGATGATGCAACAACTCGGATGCCGGTCCACTGAGGCTTAAACGCCCCATTTCCAATACATAGGCGTAATCCGCAATTTGCAAAGCGGCACGCGCATTTTGCTCAACCAGCAAAATGGAGGTGCCCTGCTCTCTGAGATATTGAATCATCTGGAAAATTTCCCGCACAATCAGGGGTGCCAGGCCTAAGCTCGGTTCATCCAGCAACAATAAGCTAGGATTGGTCATTAAGGCACGCCCTAAGGCCAACATTTGTCGCTCACCGCCAGATAAGGTACCGGCGTATTGCTTACGCCGCTCTTTTAAGCGTGGGAAGAGCTCATAAATGTCCTTGAGCTTGTATTGACGCTCACCATCCTTGTCCGAGCGGAATCTAAAGGCGCCTAAGATGAGATTATCCTCAACCGTCATGGAGCTAAATAGCTCGCGTGTTTCCGGCACCAAACTGAGGCCACGCCCGACCCGTCGCTCAACCTCCAGCGCTGAGATATTTTCTCCCAAATAATTAACCACGCCGGTACTGCGCGCATTCGTTGGTAAATTACCCATCAGGGCATTCATCAAACTGGTTTTACCAGCACCATTGACCCCGATCACGGTAACAATTTGACTAGGGTGCATTTTTAGACTGACCTCTTCAACCGCCTGCACCTGCCCATAGTAAACGGAGATATTCTGCGCATCTAATAATAATTCTGAAGAATTACTCATCTGCCACGCCTCCTAAATAGGCTTCCAAGACGGCCGGATTCGTTTGCACCTGTGCCGGTGTCCCTTCGGCAATTTGCGTACCGAAATCCATCACCACCAGATGGTTAGTTAAACGCATTACAAAATCCATATCATGTTCAACTAATAAAATGCTCATCCCTTGATCACGCAAAGCACATAAGACCGTCGCTAATTCCTCTTTTTCCTTATAGCGTAAGCCCGCTGCTGGCTCGTCCAATAATAATAAACTTGGGTCCAGACAGAGTGCACGCGCAATTTCCACGATACGCTGCTGCCCTAGTGACAAGCCCCCCACGGGCAATAAGGCGTAGTCCTCTAGCCCGACACGACGTAATTGCTTCATCGCCTCATCCAATAGCTGATGCTCGGATTCACTTTCTAAGTGCAAGGCCCCACGAATCGCACCGCTACTGGCACGTAAGTGAGCACCTAGGGCAACGTTTTCGACCACACTGATATCGGGCAATAACTGCACATGTTGAAACGTTCTCGCCACGCCTAACTCGGCAATACGGTGCGCCGGCCAATTGGATATATCCTGACCTTTGAACAAAACCTGACCGGAAGTCAAGGCTAAGACCCCAGTAAGTAAATTAAACGTGGTACTTTTACCAGCACCATTTGGACCAATTAAGCCCATAATTTCACCAGCTTTAATATCAAAACTGATGTTATTAACCGCAACTAGCCCGCCAAATTCCTTACGAATATCGCGCACCTGCAAGATCGCTTGCTCCATAGCAAGCGGCTGAGATTGCTTCTCAGGGCGTGGTGCTAAAGGGGTAACTGGCTTTTCTAAGCGTAAGCGCTCAACCCCATAGGCTAAACGCGTACTGCCACCCTCTGCCTGCGTCTCCGTCTGACGTGCATCCTTGATTCGTCTAAACCACTGCACTAGCAAAGGAATTAGACCATTACGGGCGTATTGCAGGATGAGCACCATCATCACGCCAAAAAACACCATCTCGACATTGATATTACTACCAATGACTTTAGGCGCAATATTTTGAATTTGATCGCGCAGAATCAAGATCATGGCGGCACCAAAAATAGCGCCCCATAAACTACCAAATCCACCGATAATGGCCATAAACAAATATTCAATACCGTAGTTCAGACCAAAAGTGCTGGGACTCACCGCCCGCTGCTCGTGGGCATATAGCCAACCGGCCAAACCAGCTAAGAGCGCAGCATAGACAAAAGCCAGCATCTTGTAATGATGGGTTTTAACACCAAAGGAACGAGCCATTAACTCACCGCGATTTAAGGCGCGGATGGCGCGACCAGTACGTGAGTTTAAAAGATTCTGACTGAGCCACAAAGCCACTAAGACGCAGAACCAAATCAAATAAAAATTATTCCTTGCCGGTTGCAGTGAAATACCGAAAATATGAATTGGTGGCACGCCTGGCAAACCGTCATGACGCCCCAAAAAGCTCATATTACCGAATAAATAATAAAATACCAGGCACAGCGCAATCGTACTTAAAGGTAAAAAATGACCCGATAAACGCAGCGTCAATTGCCCTAACATCCATGCCACCACACCCGTGATTAGAAGGCCAACCGCCAATCCTAAAAAGGGTGAATAGCCCAGGCTCACCGTCATATACGCCGTGGCATAGGCACCCATACCGACAAAGGCGGCTTGACCAAAAGAAGTCATGCCAGCGGACCCAGTCAAAATCACTAAACCAAAGACCACCAAAGCCGAAATCCCGATACTGTTCATCTGATTAATCCAGAACTCCGGCACAAACGATAACTGTGGCAAGATCAGTAAAAACAGAATAAACAGCAACACCAAAGGATTAAACCTACGTAGCTTAGTGTTTGTATGAGAAGGTTTTAATTGCTCCATCTTATTCCTCCTCATCATGCTTTTGAATGGTTAATGAACGAATTAACAACACGGGTAAAATCAGGGTGAACACAATTACTTCTTTATAGTCACTTGCCCAGAAGGTACTAAAGGCCTCAATCACGCCCACCGCAACGGCCGCCACCGCCGCAATTGGATAGCTCACTAAACCACCGATAATGGCACCAACAAAGCCTTTAAGACCAATCATAAAACCGGTTTCATAGGTAATCGTAATAAATGAGACCAATAAAATACCAGACACCACACCAATTAGCGCCGTAATCCAAAAGCTGATATAACCAGCTAAGCCAGTACTGATGCCCATCAAACGCGCCCCTTTACGATTCACTGCCGTTGCACGTAAGGCCTTACCATAGATGGTTTTTTCAAAGAAAATATACAAGGCAATAATAATAAACACGGTCATGGCAATCACAAACAGACTTTGATAGCTCCACGACAGACCAAAAAACTCGACTGTGCCGTCGAAAAACGGCTCAGAAACGCGCCAACCCTCAGCGCCAAAAAAGACTAAGCCCAAGCCCACAAAGGCAAAGTGCAAGGCAATGGAAATAATTAACAACAGTAAGCCTGGTGCCTCCGATACCGGTTTAAACACTAAGCGATAAACCATAGGGCCAAGCGGCACAATCAACAACAGTGTCAATAAGGCCTTTAACCAGATGGAGGGTTGCGTCGCTAAAATAGGTGGCACTAACAAAGCCAAGGCAAAGGGTAATAATAGATAAAGCAAGGCTGCTTTTAAAAGCTGCGGTGCCGAACAGGCACGCTTGATTAAAAAGCGATACAGCTCCATCAAGAAAATCAGTGTACCGAATACTGGTAAGAGCCAGATAGTGGCAGGCGTTTGACCATTTACCATAATGGCAAAAGTCAAGGCACCAAAAGAAACAAACTCACCTTGAGCAATAAAAATAATACGTGTCACGGCAAACACGAGTACCAAGGCGACAGCCATCAGGGCGTAGATAACCCCGGTTACCAAACCATCCTGCATCAGGATTTTGGCGATTTCCCAATTCATAATTGTACTTAGTCTAACAGTTGCTGCTTATCAAAGCGGTAAACTTAAATCAACTCCGCTTCGGAGCTCGATTATATCTATACTTGAAAAGTTTTTTTAAGACGTTGATGAGTAACAATTCAAGCAAACACTTGTGAATGTGCCGGACCACATGCAGTCCGGCCAATCACATTTAAGGTCTCATTTATTCTAAATCAGGATCATACACCCACTTACCATCCTGAACTTTGACCAAGACACGAGCACGCTCGTCAAGACCGGTATGATCCTCTTTAGAGGTGTTATACACGCCATGCACACCGATGACCTCTTGGTGATTTTCTAAGGCATCACGTAGGGCAGCACGAAACTCCTCAGTACCAGGCTTGGCACCAGTATTTATGGCTTGAGGAATGGCAGAATTAATCAAAATCGAGGCATCCCACATATGCGCACCAAAGCTATTCATGGAATTTTCACCAAATTTAGCATTATAGAGCTTGGCGTATTCTACACCACCGGCTTTAGAGGGGTGTGAGTCGTCTAACTGCTCAGCCACCACCACCGGTCCAACCGGTAATACCACGCCCTCACATGCCTTAGCACACACACGTAAAAAGTCGCCATTTGCCGAGCCATGGGTATGATAAGTTATTCCCTTATAGCCACGCTGAATTAATTCACGCTGTGGTAAAGCGCCTGGCGTACCTGCGGTACCAACTAAAATCGCATCTGGTTTTGCTGAGATCAGCTTCATCACCTGACCGGTGACGCTGGTATCATTACGCGCAAAGCTCTCTTTGGCCACAACCTTAATCTCGGAGCCCTCTAAAGCACGCTCCAATTCGGCTAACCAACCGGTGCCATAGGCGTCCGCAAAGCCAATGTAGCCGACTGTCTTAACACCGCGTTTTTCCATATTTTTACGAATTGCAGCGGCCATTAAAGCGTCATTTTGTGGGGTTTTAAAGGCCCAAATCTTGGCGCCCTCTTGCGGCTCAACCACCACGGCATTACCCGCTAAACTGATCACGGGCACCTTCATCTCAGCACCAACGTCTACCATCCCAAGTGAGCCAGGTGTAACAGTGCTACCCACCATCACATCGACATTTTGCTCACTAATCAACTTACGCATATTACGCACGGCTTGAGAAGTGTCGGTCGCATCATCTAATACGAAGTAGCGGAGCTCCACCTCACCCACCTTAGTCGGTAGAAGTTCAACTGTATTGCGCTCATGAATACCGAGAGAAGCTGCTGGGCCAGTAGCCGACACTGACACCCCGATATTGACCGTTTGCGCCATCACTGAGCCGGCAGCTAATAAAGACGCCACCAGTAGAGCGGGTTTGCTGAGTTTAAAAGTCCCCATGTATACTCCGTTTAATGCTTGGTTTTTGTTAATAAAGTGTTAAGTTTAACAGAAAGCCTTTGCTCCATAATAAAAGCCCGAAGGCTATTTGCAAAGAAAGTAGCATTTAACACCTCGTTGCCAAGACTTATTTTAAAAATCAAGCTAAAACTCAGCCGTAGCTAGCGTTATGAGCAGCGCAGTCTGATACACTATGAGGCTTAACAAAAATTAGCCATCGCCCTTATGAATAAAATTATTTTTGATTTCCTGCCACTTATCCTCTTTTTTGTCGCCCTGAAACTCGGTGATATTTATATCGCAACCAAGGTAGCAATGGCAGCGACCGTATTGCAAATTATCTGGTTAAAAGTTAAACGGCAAAGGATCGAAGCCAGTCATTGGCTAAATTTAATTGTGATCGTGTTATTTGGCGGCTTAACCATTTATTTACAGGATGAGAATTTTATTAAGTGGAAGCCCACCGTGCTTTATTGGATCTTTGCTTTGATTATTGCGGGTGCGCTGCTCATCAGTAATAACAATCTAATTAAACGCTTGATGGGTACTCAAATCACCCTACCCGAACCCGTATGGACAAAATTAGCTTATAGCTGGTCGGCATTTTTTGCACTCATGGGTATACTTAATTTATTTGTGGCTTTTTCCGGTTATTTTACGATTGATCAATGGGCTACCTTTAAAGTATTTGGTTTGACCATATTATTAATTGTCTTTGTGATCGGGCAGTCCTTAGTACTGGCCAAGTATATGCGAGACGAGGAGCAGTAGCGCTAGCCTACTGCTTTAAGCTTAATTTATCATGTTAATGAACTTTTGACGCCTTGGGCTGTCCATTGATATACATTTGGAGTTTGAGATGAATGAGCAAATACATTCGAGTTTAGCTGAGGAGCGCGTCGAGATGATTCGTCAGCGCTTAGCCGTATTAGAGCCAATTGAGTTAGAGGTTAGTAATGACTCACATCTACATGCTCAGCATGCCGGTAACCGCGACGGTGCCAATCACTTTACGGTGACCATGCGCTCAGCCAAATTTGATGGCATCACTCGGGTTCAGCGCCAACGTCTAGTCTACGCTGAGCTACAGGATCTGATGCCTTTCCCCATTCATGCCTTGGCGCTAAAGCTAGTTGGCAGCAACGATTAATACATCTAATCAAGTTTATTTTTATTTTTAACCATCACTAGGAGTTCTATGAAACGCTTTATTTTAGCGGCAGCAGTCGCCTTAGCCTTTCCAGCCTATGCACAAAACGCCGCCACGGTAAATGGTCAACCCATTCCGCAAGCGGAAATCGACACCATGATCAAAGCCATGAGCTCTCGCGGCATGGAGGATACACCTGAAAACCGCAAACTGATCTTAGACCAATTAATTACGGGTGAGGTATTATCGCAAGAGGCTGTCAAACAAGGCTTAGACAAGGACGAGCAAACGCGCCTATTGATTGAAAACTCACGCAAGGAGATTTTGATTAACTCCCTTATTGCCAAGTGGATGGAAGATCATAATCCCTCGGAGGCAGATATTAATAAAGCCTATGATGAGCTCGTTGCCGACAGCAAAAATACCAAAGAGTACAATATCCGCCACATTCTACTCAAAGAAGAAAAAGAGGCGCAGGAATTACTGAAAAAAATCAAGGATAAGAAAATTGATTTTGCCACCGCTGCCAAAGAAAATTCCATTGATCATGGTTCAGGCAAGGAAGGCGGTGATCTAGGTTGGGCTGAAGCACAAAACTTCGTACCTGAGTTTGCCGATGCCGTGGTTGCAGCCAAGCCTAAAGAAATTGTGGCGGAACCCGTTAAAAGTCAGTTCGGCTGGCATATTATTGAGGTCTTAGACGAGCGTAGTGTAGAGCCTCCTACCAAGGATGAAGCAACCCCTGGCTTAAAGCAAATGATCCAACAACAGCAACTACAAGCCTATGTTGAAGAGCTACGCAAAGCGGCCACCGTGGTTGAATCAAACGATGACGGTCAAAAAGAGGAAGCAGCTAAAAAGAAGTAGTGACTAGCTAATCCTTGCTCTGATTGTAGTAGTCAGGTAGTCAACATGCCTCCCCAGGTTACGATATACATTGGTGGAGGCATGTTGCATTTTAAGCCGCTGCTGCTCGCACTAAAACCCTAATAGCGCCTTTAAAGCATTCTCATCCAATACTGTCACGCCCAGTTCTTCGGCACGGTGCAGCTTACTACCAGCATCCGCTCCGGCTACCACGTAGTCAGTTTTTTTAGACACCGAAGAAGTCACTTTAGCACCGGCTTGGCGTAGCAATGCCGCCGCTTCATCGCGGGTCCAATGACTTAAGGCACCCGTTAAGACAAAGGTTTTACCTAGCACCGCTTGATTCGGCGATGACGCTGAAGCTGCATCCGCAGTGCCTGTTGCGGCCACCCCTGAGCGCAGCTCATACACCGGATTCAAGCCCAATTCAGCTAATTCATGAATCACCTGTTGATTATGCTCCTCAGCAAAAAAATGCTGAATTGACTCGGCAATCGCCGGACCCACATCCTCAACCGCTTGCAAGTCCTCACGGCTCGCCTGAGCTAAGGCCGTGATACTGCCAAAATGCGTGGCTAAGTCACGCGCCGTGGTTTCACCCACATGGCGTATGCCCAAGGCATAAATAAAATTAGCTAATTTGACCCCTTTACTCTTTTCAATGGCATCCATCAGATTTTGCGCAGATTTAGGCCCCATGCGCTCTAAACTAGCGACTGATGCTGCTGTTAAACGATATAAGTCGGCTAATGACTTAACCATCTCTTTTTCAACTAATAGCTCGGCCAGTTTATCGCCTAAACCCTCAATATCAAGCGCTTTGCGACTCGCAGCGTGAATCAGACTTTGCACTCGCTGCGCTCGGCAAAATAACCCCCCAGTACAACGCCATACCGCTTCTCCTGGTAAACGCTCAATGCTAGAGTGACACACCGGGCATGCCTGAACCATGGTAAAGGGCTGCGCATCTTCAGGTCGTAAATCCAAAACCGGCGCCAATACTTCAGGAATCACATCCCCTGCTCTTCTGACAATCACCGTATCACCAATCCGAATATCCTTACGGCGAATCTCATCTTCATTATGCAAGGTGGCATTGGTGACAGTCACGCCCCCTACAAACACCGGTTTTAACCTGGCCACCGGTGTCAGGGCACCAGTACGTCCGACCTGAATATCAATGCCCTCCAACAGCGTCTGCATTTCTTCTGCAGGAAACTTATGCGCTAAGGCAAAGCGCGGCGCCCGTGATACAAAACCGAGCGCTTCCTGTAAGGCTAAACGATTCACCTTATACACTACCCCATCAATATCAAAGGGCAGCGCGGCACGCTTGGCTTCAATCCCTTGATAAAAATCGAGTAGCCCCGCTACCCCCTTGACCACAGCTCGATCTGGTGAAATAGCAAAACCGAAATCACGTAATCGCTCCAACATCCCGGATTGCGTCTGGGCTAAGACCACAGTACTTTCAAGCTGACCCCAGCCATAAGCATAAAAACGTAAATGACGGCTGCGCGTAACTTTAGAGTCTAATTGACGCAAACTGCCGGCAGCCGCATTACGCGGATTCACAAAAGGCTTAATGCCAAGCTTTTCCTGTGCCTCATTCAGCTTATGAAAATCAGCTTTATGCATTAAAACCTCACCACGCACCTCCAGCACCTCGGGTATCTCATCGCCAGTGAGCATTAAAGGAATACTGCGAATTGTGCGAATATTTTCGGTCACATCCTCACCTTGCATGCCATCGCCACGCGTGGTGCCTTGAATCAACCGACCTTTTTCATAGCGCAAATTAATCGCTAAACCGTCAAACTTCAACTCCGCTAAATACTCAATTTCCTCACCTGCCATCAGCAAATGTTGCGCTCGTAGTCTATCGCTAGTCCGCCGATTAAAAGCAACTATATCACCGTCATTAAAACCATTATTTAATGAGAGCATTGGCACCGCATGGGTGACCGTTTCAAACATCGTGAGAGGCGCTGCTCCCACCCGTTGAGACGGTGATTCAGGCTTAATCCACTCCGGGTGCTCAGCCTCAATGGCCAATACACGCTGCACTAAACTATCATATTGAGCATCGGAAATCGTTGGCGCATCCTTGACATGATACGCATAATCATGCGCCATAATCTCTTGATACAGCCGCTCTAATTCTTGTTGTAACTCTGACATAGCCATAAAATTTAATTAAAAAAGCCGCAGTCAAGGAATAACCGCGGCCATCATATTTAACAAATGCCCTAATGCGCTTTATAAGCCTAGGAGAAAACTCGCCGCGCACGCTCAGAACCGGCGCTCAGACCTACCTCATCAAGCTTTTGATAGATCTCATAAATTTGCTCATCCACTGCCGCCACTAGATCATCACGCTCAAGCGGTTGATTTTGATCATCGACTATGCTTGCGCGTAATAAACCGGCGAGGTCACGTGCCGCCCCCACCATTTTGCCAAAGGCATGACGATCGGCTGGGCTGTTAGGCACATCCAATAACAGTTCAAGACGCTCAACGCTTGCGGACTCCACCTGACTCAGTGCCAGTCCATCAAACAACATATAAAAACACACCTGACCCTGATTATTTAACCACGCCAAGGTTTGTCTATAATCTACAAAACCTCGCTTACGAGCAATTTCCGCCACTGACTTAAGCGGCTGCGGTCCCTCAAGTAATAAGCTTAATCCCACCTGTGCATCTAAGGAAGCGCACATATCATCTAAGCCCAAGGCATGCTGCTCAAGATCTTTAAAGCTAGGAGCCTCTAAATCGGCATCAAACTGCTGAGCCATCTCATCGGCGATCATCATCGCTGCAGACCAATGCACATCCTGCAAAGGACCTAAGCGGTTCGACATCAAGACCGCCAGTTGCAAGGCGACATAAGGCACATCTGGACGAATCACTGCGTGACACATACCGTCTTCTGTTTCTGCAAAATAGCGAATTGCCTTATCATCAGCAGTGGGAAAACGCATCACCTGCTCGATAATGGTTCGACCTAGTAGCGGACGCTCGAAGCGCAAGTCCACCACCGCTTCCGTCATTGGATCTGGCCCCGTCTCACTCATCTCGGCGATCGCCGAAGCTCGCGCTTGCTGTGAAGTAGCAGAAGGTACAGGGGCTGAAGCAGTATGCTCTACCGCTGAGCCTCTCTGCTCACCAGCCGCTGTCGGCATCTCAGCCAGCTGCGGCTCAGAATCCGCTGCAGCGGCACCAAAGGATACGGTAGAACCCTCATCCTCAGCAGCCTGCATCGCACCTAGACTAGGACCATCTCGCTCGCTACTTAGTACGTGAGGAGTGGACTGAAACGGTGCTTTAGGATTAGCAAAACCCTCTTGACCATCCAATAAAGGGTCGGAGTCACTTTGATTAAAATGACGATTTAAACGCTTTTGTGCCTGCTGATCCTGCCACCAATTATAAAGTAACACCAGACCAATAATGACGAGGCCGATGACAATCAGCGTAATTTGCAAACTATTCATGCGTCAACCTTAAAAATCCTATCGAAATCCGTGCCTAAGTATATAAAATATATAAAAGAAAGAGCTAATCGTATATTTTGCCCTATTTTAGCCCGTTGATGTGTAAGCTATTGCATCAAAGCACTGTTTAGTCAGCACCCATCATTTGTACTGCCGTATCCAAGTCCACCGCCACAATCCGTGACACACCCTGCTCCTGCATCGTGACCCCGACCAGTTGCTTCGCCATTTGCATGGCGATTTTATTGTGAGAAATAAATAAGAACTGCGTCTGCTTACTCATTGAGCTCACCAAATTAGCATAACGTTCGGTATTGGCATCATCCAGCGGCGCATCCACCTCGTCTAAAAGGCAGAACGGTGCGGGGTTCAATTTAAATAAAGCAAAAACCAAGGCGGTTGCGGTTAGCGCCTTTTCCCCACCCGATAAGAGATGAATGGTGCTGTTACGCTTACCCGGTGGTTGAGCCATCACCTGCACCCCTGCATCCAGAATTTCCTCACCGGTCATCACGAGCTTAGCTTGCCCGCCGCCAAACAGCTGCGGAAATAGTTGTGCAAAATGATCATTAACCAAATTAAAGGTTTCCTGTAATAACTGACGCGTTTCGCGGTCAATATTACGTATTGCCTCCTCCAAGGTATCAATGGCTTCCTGCAAATCCGCTTGCTGCGCATCTAAAAAGGCCTTGCGTTGCTGAGCTTGCTCTAGCTCCTCCAAGGCGGCTAAATTAACCGAACCCAAGCGCTCTATGGCACGCGAAATACGCTGAGTTTCAGCCTGCAACCACTCGGCTTGTGCCTCTGCCGTAGCCATTTTTGCCAATTCTGGGCTGGCTTCAATAAATTGCTGCAAGCTTGTACGATTAAGCTCGTGTCGCTCCAATTGCTCGGTAAATTGCTCTGCGGCTAATCGCGCCGCCTGCTCATCTAATTGCAGCTGAGTAATCTCTTGGCGCCGCGGCTCAATCGAGAGTTCTAGTTGCAGACGCTTTTCATCCTGTTCGCGTAAACGCAATTCGATTGCCTCTAGCTCCATGCGCTTAGCAGCTAAAGTCTCCTCTTTTTCCTTACGTATTGCGAGTAGCTCCTGTAATGCGGCTTGGGTGCTTTGCTGATCAATATCGAATAACTCCCCTTCGAGCGACTCCAACTCAAGTTTCGATTGCTCACTTTGCTGCTTGGCTAAGGACTGATTACGTGTTAACTCCTCGGCACGGGATTTAAGACTACGTTGTTCAAACTCAATTTCACGTGTTGCGCGCTCGAGCTCCTGCGTGCGCTGACGAATTTCGCGCATTGCCGCAACACTCGCCTCGGCCTCTAAATTCAAGGTGGCATAAGCCTCACGCTTTTGCTCTAATAATTCCTGGTTGGATTCCAAATCCAAACTAAATCCCTCAATACGCGCAGCGTACTCCTCGTGCTGCAAGGCTAACTCGTCTAAATCCGTCGTTAGCCGCTTTTGTAACATATCGGCTTGCTCGATTTTTTGCACTAATTGACTATAGGCCAATTGATGCTCATGTAAAAAACGGCTCATTTCAGAGACACGTTGACGTGCCGGTCCCAAGGCTTGATTGCCATGCTGCCACTGACGCTCCGCTTGCTGTAAGCTCGTACTTAATTGCTCACTGATTAAGCGCTCCGCCTTAATCTCACGCTGTAAGTTATCGATTTCTTGTTGCCGCGCTAGCATGCCTGCTTGTGCATTATCCGCCGCATAGAATAACATTCCGTAGCTATCAACGACATGCCCTTGCTGCACCACCAAACGCGCTCCTGGGGCAAGCTGCTCACGTTTGGATAAAGCCTCTTGTAGCGTATCAACCACAAACACACCGTCCAACCAAAGCGCTAACAACCCCTTAAGATCAGGGTCTGGACAACGCACTAAACTTAATAAAGGCTTGAAGCTAGGGTGTTGCTCATTGAACGGCATGGCTGTAGGCTTTTGATAGAGCATCATACGAGTCGGTGGCTGATCCGCTGCCAATGAGACGGCCGCATCTAAGCTTGGTATTTCCAAGGCACTTAAACGCTCCCCCAACACAGACTCCAAAGCCATATCCCAGCCAGCCTCTATGTGGATCTTTTGCCATAAGGGAGAACTAGCCTGCAAGCCATGCTTTTTAAGCCAAGGCTCAAGCTCTTTATTTTGCATCACATCGGCTTGCAGACTTTGTAACGCCTCTAAACGGGCTTCTAACCTTGACACGACTTGCTGCGCTTGTTGCGCCTCCTGTGCCGCTTGACGTCGTTCCTCATCATAACCAGGCAAGCGCTCTTCAATTTCAATCAGCTGTGCCTGCGCCTCGGCTAATTGATGCTCTGAATTATCACGCTCCGCCTTGAGCGTATCCAATTTAAGGTGTTCGGGTGCAACCATGGCTGACTGTTCTTGCAGCAGGCGCTCACGACGACTACTTAACTGCGCTAGTTGACGCTCACTATCGCTTTTTTGCTGTTGGGCTAAGGCCTGCTTTTGCTCTAAACGAGATAAGTCTAGACGTAGTTCCTCTTTATTCCTATCAAATTGCGCGACCCGCTCCTCAATGGCCGGGAGCTCTTCTTGAATTTGCTCTAAGCGCGCCTGACTCTCCTCGTAGTGAATTGCGGTTTCTTCTAATTCACCAGCTACCTCTTCCAACTGCACGGCACAATGCTGAAACTGGGCATCCCACTCCTCAATTTGTTGCTGTAAGCGACGCTTATTGCTCTCTAAACGTTGGCGTGATTCAGTCGCGTGACGAATCTCCGCTTCTAGACTGGCCACTTGGGCATTATTCTCATAGAGGGCCGTTTGCGCCTTATGTAAGGCATCGCCCGCTTGATAATGTGCTTGGCGCCGGTACTCCAACTCCTTTTCTATTTGTCGGAATGAGGCTAAGGCCTCCTCTAACGCACTTTGAGCCGCTTCTCTTTGGAATTTTTTAGTGGTCTGCTCCTCAATCGCACTTTGCTCTTTTAAATACCAAAAGGCAAATTGCTTTTGCTCGCCCTCGGCTTGTAGGCTACGATAACGTGTAGCCACTTCGGCTTGCGCCTCTAAGCGCCTTAGCTGATTAGCTAGCTCACTAAGAATATCCTCCACTCGGGTCAGATTTTCGCGAGTATCGGCTAAACGATTTTCAGTTTCACGACGACGTTCTTTATAGCGAGAAACGCCTGCCGCCTCCTCTAAATAGGTACGCAGTTCCTCTGGTTTAGCCTCAATCAGTCGGTTAATCATGCCTTGACCAATAATGGCATAACCTCTGGCGCCTAAACCAGTCCCCAAAAACACATCATGAATGTCGCGCCGGCGCACTTGTTGGTTATTGATATAGTAGCTACTGGTACCGTCACGCGTCAGAATACGGCGTACAGAGATTTCGGCAAACACGCTCCATTGACCGACCGCCCGCCCCTCGCTATTATCAAATACTAACTCGACTGAGGCGCGACCTGCCGGCCGGCGCTCATCCGAGCCGTTAAAAATAACGTCCTGCATGGATTCACCGCGCAGCTCGGAGGCTCTCGTTTCACCCAGCACCCAACGCACGGCATCAATAATATTAGATTTACCACAACCATTTGGTCCCACAATCCCGACCAACTGACTGGGTACGGGTATGGTGGTGGGATCGACAAAAGATTTAAATCCGGCTAATTTAATTTGAGTAAGGCGCACGCTTTAAAAATTCCGCTTTAAATTTGACTAAAATAATGGTTTCGGATAAATAGCATGAATGCTTTTTAGCAAAGGAGCTATTTTATCGCAGCACAAGGTATATTCGCTGACTTTATCCTGACTTTTGGCATCAATATAAAATTTCATTTTATAGCTATGTTACAGTAATCATTTTAAGAATTGACGGTAAAGCAGATTGAGTTGCGCTTATTTATTGTATGAACAACAGTATCAGGTGGAGTTGAGTTGAAGAGAGGTTTTTACACGGTCATGCTAGCGCAGACCTTCTCATCTCTAGCTGATAATGCCTTGTTTATTGTCGCTATCGCACTGATTATGGAACTACAGGGACCGGAGTGGCTGACGCCGGTCATGAAGTGGTTCTTTGCCTTTGCTTATGTGATTTTAGCGGCCTTTGTCGGTGCCTTTGCCGATTCCATTCCTAAAGGCCGAGTGATGTTTATCACTAACTCCATCAAGCTCATCGGCTGTCTGATGATGTTTGCTTTCCCACTCCTTGGCTTTAGTAATCTCACCAATGCCTACGTCGTCTGTTTAGCCTATGGCATTGTTGGCATTGGTGCCGCCACCTATTCACCGGCAAAATACGGCATTGTCACTGAATTACTGCCACCTAAGGACTTGGTCAAGGGTAATAGCTGGATTGAAGGAACCACCGTTATCTCCATTATTGTGGGTGTGATGTTGGGTGGCTTTTTAACACGCGACAGCGTGGCCAACGCCTTGATGAGCATCAAATTAATTGATTTCTTTGCGGCCTCACCAGCGGAAGCGGGCATTGTTGTGGTCGGCTTTATCTATTTATTAGCCGCCCTCTGCAATCTCATGATTCCCGACACTCGCTTTAAGTATCCACGTCAGGAGCGTAATCCGATTCGCCTAATCGGTGTTTTTACTGGTTATGTACGCATTCTCTGGAAGGATCCCGTCGGTCAAATTTCCTTAGCGGTGACCACGTTGTTCTGGGGTGCTGGCGCCACCTTACAGCTAGTCGTTCTTAAATGGGGCGAGGAGCATCTAGGCTATACGCTGGAGGGCTCTGCCATGTTGATGGGGGTCGCTGCCTTAGGTACCGTCATTGGTGCAGTCGCCGCCTCTAGAGTGAGACTAGAACAAACGCTAAGCGTATTACCCGTGGGAGTATTAATGGGTTTAAGCGTGCTCCTGATGAATTTTGTGCAACCTGGCTGGCAAGTAATTGCGCTACTTATCTGGGTCGGCGCCTTATCCGGTTATTTTGTGGTGCCTTTAAATGCCCTATTACAGCATCGCGGTCATGTGCTGTTATCTGCAGGCCATTCCATTGCAGTACAAAACTTCAATGAGCAATTAAATATTTTATTAATGGTAGGTGCCTATGCCGTCATGGTGCATCTGAACTACTCGATTTATACCATTATTTATATCTTTGGTGCTCTTGTGGTGGTGATGATGGGCTTAGTGATGTTGCTTGCCAAGCATAATCAAAAGGTCTATCCACAGGTCTTTTCCGAGATCGGTTCAACAGCGCATGGGCAACAGCAGCATATTATTAGTTAAAAGGCGCTTTGGCACTCGCCCCGAGCGCGAATAAGCCGACGGGCACGTTTTAAATCCTGCCAGCTTTGCGCCTTTTCTGAGCTATGAAGTAATAAATATTGCGGTGAAAAGGTTGCTACTACCGGGATACTGCCAAGCGCTGGGTGCTCAAACACGAGCTCCTGCCGTCTTAAAGCCAGTAAACCACTATCCACCGCAAGTAATGCCGCCGCCGCATCACCAAACGCCACAATACATCGAGGGCGGATACGCTTAAGTTGCTCAATAAAAATCAGCGACAATGCAGAGGTCGGATCCTTGCCAGTACGAGGCTCATGCACCGCATCATACAGCAACAATGGTAAGCGCTGAACCTCATGCCGCTGCAATGCCAATGCACTCAACATCGCCTCAAAAAGTCTATCCGCATCAACTGAGGCAGCCTCTGCTTGATGATAGCTTGAGGTACTAGGTAATTGCTCAATAAATAGCCAATCCGCCTTAGGTTCCTGCGCTTCGGCTGAAAAAATTGCCGCTCGGCTCGCCTCGCTAAGGGCACTACCATAGCACTCCGCCGCATAGGACATGAGCGCTTGCCAAGATAGCTCCTGCAAACTAAGCTCAGCGCTGGATACAGCGGCTTGTGCTTGCGTTGCCCCCTCTGATGCTGTCCTGGCTGAAGCTACGGCTGGCGTAGCCACCACTGGTGAGGATTTTGCCAGCTCCGGTAGGCGATGTCGTGCTTGTTGCAACATTTTGCGTGCCGTTTCAGCAGCCGCTTGCGCCGATTCAGCGCTTGCCGCCTCCGCTGCTTGCGTCGCCACCTGTACTGTATCTACGCCTACATCCACTGCCGCTAGCGCCTGTGCGGATGACTTGGGCACAGACTGTGTTGGCACCCTTTGTAAATTAGGCGCTAAACTCCTGCCCCACAGATAATTAATGCCTAACTCTGTCAGTAGTTGCTGCTGTATCGGATTTAAACTATCAGCAATCATGGCGCAGCCTTATCCAATGGTTCAGTGCTCACCATCAACTCAAAGGCGTCAAGGGCAGCATCCTCCGGACTAAGCTGCTTTTCCAGCACAATGGCATCCTCACTGCTACCACTAACTTCACGATAATAGCCCTTGCGCTTGCCAATCACCGCATAACGATGTCTTAAATAAAAACGCTGGGCTTGTAGATTCGAATCACGCACCTCTAAAATTTGCTTATCCAGACCATGCGCTAAGGCATTTTGCTCCAAAGTCTTTAATAATAAACTACCTAAACCCGCACCTTGCAGGGACGGTTCCACAGCAATTAAAAGCACATGCGCCACATCCGGTGCTAACATTTGAATGGCAAAGCCAACAATCCGTTGTGACGCATCCGCTTGCTCAACACTCGTCTTCTTTTGCTCAATCACCCAGGCAGGATAAGCCGCACGAAGACTATCTTTAAAATTACCCCGGGTCCAAGGGTAGTCCTGTACCGTCTGCTCAATCAACAAGGCAGCGGCGATATCCTCCTCACGCATTGGACGCAGCTGATAGTGCTCATGCGCTAGCTGAAATGCTCTGTGAGCTGCAGACGGCTTGACATCAAGCTCATCCTCAGTAAGGGATTGAGTAGCCTCCGGCAATGCGGCCGCGGGATTACCAATCAGGCCGGCGGCACGTTCTTTTTCAGTAAAGGCGACTTTGTCACGCAAATAAATAGGGGCTGCTAAATGTGCTTCAATCGCCTCACCACGCTGCCATTTATTAACTGCTAATTGAGCAATTACCCCAGCACTAGGCCACTCCGTCACTTGATCGGGTAGCACCGTAAAATCAAAGCTTTTCTGCTCAAAACTCCTTGCCAACTCCTCAGCATAGACCGCCAGTGCATTACCACAGAAAAACAAACGACGATCATCATACATCCGCTGCCCATCCAACCACATCAACACATCATTAATAGCAATAAGACTAGGCTTTTGCACCAACTTGAGATCGAAGGTACCCTGCTCACGGTCAGATACAGGTCTTAATTGGTAGATCGCCATATACGCTTCACTCATGCGCGCGTCCAAAAGTGTAACAACATAATCAACATTCACACTTTTTTTATTGTCCGCCGTGTCTTGTTTAGTGCAAGCTATCTGCTTAGTCGCTAATAAATAATCTAGCGCCAACTGGGCGGTGGCACGCAAGGAATCAATCAGAATCAGTGGCAAATCCAAACCCAATGCCATCCCCTGCGCCAAGCCACACGCAATGCGCAGACCAGTAAAAGCACCGGGCCCCTGATTAAAAGCCACGGCCGCTAGCTCCGCTTTTGTAATCGCCGCCTCAGCCAATAAGCTATCAAGCAAGGGCAAGAGTTGCTCGGCATGATCCAATGAGCCCGAACGATTATAAGCCAGCCACTCACGGGCTACCTTATAAACGCTTAGACCCTCTGAGTTAAGCTGGGGATGCACTTCTACGATGGCCACACTGGATTCGGAGGCGGCACTTTCGATGGCTAAGAGATACTTTTTCATGATGCTATTTTACTGAAAAATCACGGCTTCAGCGCAAGAACTCGCTTGCATCTTGCAACGCTTTGTTTCATCTAAGTTTTGCTTAACATTAGACACTAATCCAAGTCGTGATTTACAATTAGGCTTAACATATTTTATTTTAACTATTTACTGTTTTATCAGCCGATTTTTAAATTGATGCCCTAGTTTTAAGCGTCGATCTGGTCGGTAAAGCAGTCACTAGCTGATTAAATTTTAATCGATTATTCCCTTGAATTTTTATAAAGATAAACAGATGAATACTCAAACTACTTCCCCTCGCAAAATCCTCGTTGTTGATGATGATGCCCGTCTACGCGATCTTCTACGTCGTTATTTAACCGAACAGGGTTTTAATGTATTTGTCGCCGAAGATGGCAAGGAAATGACAAAATACTGGCAGCGTGAGCGTTTTGATCTATTGATCTTAGACCTGATGCTACCCGGGGAAGACGGCCTATCCATCTGTCGACGTTTACGCGGCGCTGGCGATCAGACGCCAATTATTATGTTGACCGCCAAATCTGAGGAAATTGACCGTATTCTCGGTTTAGAGATGGGTGCCGATGACTACCTACCTAAGCCTTTTAATCCGCGCGAGTTATTGGCGCGTCTAAATGCCGTTTTACGCCGTCGTGCTGCCGATGAGCACCCAGGTGCTCCGAGCCAGACTAACGAATCCATTGATTTCGGCCCTTATACGCTTAACCTATCAAATCGCACCTTATACAAAGGTGATGAAGTGATACCTATCACCACCGGTGAGTTCTCCGTGCTCAAGGTCTTTGCCCGTCACCCACGGGAGCCCTTATCGCGTGATAAATTGATGGAGTTAGCGCGCGGTCGTGAGTATGAGGCGTTTGATCGCAGCTTAGATGTGCAAATCTCCAGATTACGTAAATTACTTGAGCCTAATCCGGCCAAGCCTGTTTATATCCAGACCGTTTGGGGCTTAGGCTACGTCTTTATCCCGGATGGTGGCGATGTCAGTACTGAGAAGTAATACCCTAAAGGATGCATCCACGGAGCCGCTTCAAACTGAAGCGGCTTCTCCGTCCAAAACGCCTAAAGCAAGCAAGCCCCACATCAGTAGACCGCAACTGCGCTTAGGTCTTTTTGGTCGTGCCTTTTTGATCATCACGGCCTTTATGATTTTAAGTCTCTCGGTGTGGGGCATGGTGATTGTTAATGCGCTCGAAGAGCACCGTGCTGACCAACTCGCGGAACGGGCGGCCAGCGCCTTAAATATTGCCCAAAAATCCATTCAATACGCCGCCAAAGAAAATCGTTCAGCCCTCACTATCCAGTTAGCCACACCGGGTGACACGCAAGTCTTCCCACGTGAACCAGGCGACCCCTATACCCCCTTTGGCGAGTCACGTTTTGAGAGTTTACTCAAAGGTCGCTTATCGCAACTAATTCATACGCCCGACTTAATTATTGCCTCTGAACTCAGTGGTGAACAGGGCCTTTGGATAGGCTTTAGGGTAGAGGATGAGCTTTACTGGCTACTGGTTAAGTATCGACAGGAGCTTTTGCCAAACTTACTCAATGAAGGGCTGAGCTGGTTATTCATCACCCTAGGTATTGCCCTATTCGGTGCTGCCTTATCTGTTCGTATGCTGACAAAGCCACTCAAGCAATTAGCTAATGCCAGTAAAAAGGTGGCTCGCGGTGAAAATATAACCGCCTTAGCAACCGATTCCGGTCCGACAGAAATTGTTGAACTCTTTAGTGCGTTTAATCAGATGGCGGTGGATTTACGAGCTGCTGAATCTGACCGCGAGGTGATGTTGGCAGGCATTTCACATGACCTACGCACGCCCCTAGCCCGCATGCGTCTTGAGTTAGAATTAAGTGGCCTAGATGATGAGGCACGCAGCGGCATTGATGGCGACATGGATCAGATTGAACATTGTATCGATCAACTACTTGAGTACGCACGCCCAACCGGTGAGTCACCCAAAGAGGCGATCAATATCTCGCAACCCATTCTTGAACTATGTGAGCGCGATCAAGTGTATACCGAATCCCGAGACGGCACTTTGACCTACGAAATCACACCGAATATCTATGCCAATATTAAAGAGATCAATCTTATTCGCGTGGTTGGCAACCTCATCGAAAACGCTCGCCGCTACGGTCGTTCTGACAATGGTGAGCTGAACATCAGCGTCAAGCTATATCCCAAGGGACAGAGTATATTGATTGATGTGGCGGACCAGGGAGTAGGTGTCAACCCCAAAGAAATTGCCCGTCTGATGCGCCCCTTCGCTCGCGGCAATACGGCACGTAGTAATGTGAATGGTGCCGGTTTAGGTCTTGCTATCTGTAAACGCCTCCTGCAATCCGCTGGTGGTACCATCAGTTTATTACAAAATGAACCCCATGGACTCTTATGTAGAATAGAGTTACCTAAACCTAGCCATAGAAATATACTATTAGACAAAAATAGTTAATAGTGTATAATTATAACTATCAGGTCAAGCAATAGTGTTTCTTGACTGCGATGACAGCAGTATTCTTAAACCTATTTATTAAGAGGATTTTATTTATGAAAACGATTGGTGAAAAATTAGAAGCATTTAAAGTTGTTGGTGTTAAGCCAGGTTTTAACAATCACGAGGAAAATGGCGTATCAGCTTTTGAAGAGATCACTGAGAGCTCATTCCCTGGCAAATGGAAAGTTATCTATTTCTACCCTAAGGATTTTACCTTTGTTTGCCCTACTGAAATCGTAGGTTTTAACAACATCGCTTCTGACTTTGAAGACCGTGATGCGGTATTGATGGGCGGTTCTGTGGATAACGAGTTTTGTAAATTAGCATGGCGCCGTGAGCACCCTGATTTAAACAAATTAGGTCACTATCAGTTCGCTGATACGGTTGGTTCTTTAATCGACCAATTAGGTATCCGTGACCCTGAAAATGGTGTTGCTTACCGTGCTACTTTCATCGTTGACCCTGACAACACCATCCAGCACGTTTCAGTTAACAACTTAAACGTTGGTCGTAACCCTGAAGAGGTTTTACGTATCCTAGACGGTTTACAAACTGACGAACTATGTGCGTGCAACCGTCAAGCCGGTGGCGACACGCTATAATCGCCTCGTCTTTGCACCATAGCGACTGAGTTTCTCAGTCGCTCTACTAAACCTAGCACCCCTTGATAGCGAGCCTAGGCTCCAAGATTTTGTGGGTGCTTTTTATTGCCCAAAAACTGAGGGTTTCAGGTACTTTTACTTAGAGCCTGAACTATCAAAGACAATTGATTGGAGATCAAAATGGAATTCTTAAATACGATTAAAAAAGCTATCCCTGATTTTGCTAAAGACATTCGTTTAAATATTGACGGTACCATTGCCCGCTCTTCCTTAAAACCAGAAGATGCCCTGGGTGTTGCTTTGGCTAGTGCCTATGCAGCAAAAAGCAAGTTCTTGGTTGAACAATTTAAACAAGGGCTTAGTGAAGAAGATGCCAATGCTGCCTTAACGGCTGCTGCCCTGATGGGGATGAATAATGTCTATTATCCTTACGGTGAAATGGCCGGCGATCAACAATTACAATCCTTGCCTGCCAAACTACGCATGAATGCCTATGCCACACACGGCGGTATTGATAAAGTACGCTTTGAGGTTTTTGCCTTGGCTGCCTCAATTATCGGTAAATGTCATTTCTGCGTCGCTTCACACTACAAAATTGCCAAAGAAGCCGGTTGGACCACGGAGCAAATGCAAGACATTGGTCGCATTGCTGCGGTGGTTAATGCAGCAGCAATGGCGATTGAAGTCAGTGCTGAATAAACCCTAGTCTCAGCCATAACTCTTCCGTCGAGCATGCTCCGAGTATTTCATCTACTCGGAGCATTTTTGTCTGCTATGCAAGAAGCGCGAGCCTTTCTGGTATAGGTTTAAGGTGCCATTAACAGCACCACGCAATTGGCCGCAATCCCCTCTTCTCTACCAATATGACCTAGTTTTTCATTGGTCTTGCCTTTGATATTGATACAATCTTCTGCAATCTCGAGATCGGCAGCGATATTCGCCACCATGGCCGCTGCGTGTGGCTTGATCTTTGGTGCTTGTGCATGAATCGTCGCATCCACATTGACCACGCGCCAACCGGCTGCCTTAACCTGCGCATAGGCTGCACGTAATAACACCCGACTATCCGCATCCTTAAACTGCGGGTCAGTATCCGGAAACAAACGTCCAATATCGCCTAAACCAGCGGCCCCTAAAATAGCATCGGTAATCGCATGTAATAAGGCATCGGCATCCGAGTGACCCATTAAACCCTTAGTATGTTCAATAGTCACACCGCCCAAAATCAAGGGACGCCCCTCCACCAATGCATGTACATCAAAACCTTGTCCAATACGAATCTTCACTACTTACTCCAAATCCTGTGTTAAATACTGCGCCATCAAATGGAAATCCTGAGGCCACGTTATTTTAAAATTTTCGGCGTGACCACGAACCAATAACGGTTGCTGACCGACATACTCCATGGCACTCGCTTCATCCGTAATCTCCGCTGACTCCGTTAAAGCCCGTTGCAATGCCTCTTTTAATTCAATCGCCTTAAATAGTTGCGGTGTTTGGGCTAGCCAAAGACCGTCACGCGGCACCGTTTCCTGAATCCGAGCAATCGCATCAGCCGCCTTAGCCTCAGTCGCAAGCATACGCTTTACCGTGTCCGGTACTGGTAAGGCTAAAATACCACCACACTGTTGCGCTAAGCAGGTATCAATGAGTGCCGTCAAAGCCGCTGTGGCTAAGCCCGGACGTGCGGCATCATGTACCAACACCCAGTCCTCCTGGCTTAGTCCCCGGGTCTCTTCAATAGCCAATAGGGTCTGTAACACAGTTTGCGCCCGACTCTCACCCCCACTACGGTGAATACTCACCTGCGTACCGAGCTGTGCAGCTTCCGCCTCAATCAAAGGATCTGCTGGGGCCACACCAATATGCACGCCTTCAACCCGCGGATCGCTTAATAAAGCCTCCACGGAATGTTGTAGCAACGATTTACCGACAATCTTACGGTACTGCTTGGGCGTGCGATGTTGCTCATCGATAGCGCGCTCACCCACACCGCCAGCTGGAATTAATGCGATTAAGCTCATTTTTTACTCTTTTATGCGACCTCACAACTAAAACAGCTAACATCATACAACAAGCGACAGCATGATGAGCTCTGTACTAAAATATAAGCCTCGCTTTTTTAAAAGCATTGAACGCCCTCCTGCTATTTTTTTAGATAGAGAGCGTAATCCACTCACCCAAGAAATTTTCATCGCTTATAAACACACCACAGTATGTCTGCAACTTCGGATCGCCCCTCACAGCTAGAACAATCCATTGAATCCCTTTTAAAGCAATTAAAAGTAGGCCAACGCTATGTCGCACCTCGCCCTGCCGGTTCAGGCGACGCCTACTTCTTGAGCTTAATGGCTCAACAAAGCGAGCACACCATTGTCGTCTTCTGCGCCGATCCACTTCAGGCCAAACGCCTTGTCAATGAAGTCAAGGTATTTAATCCAAGTTTAAACTGTTTACACTTCCCCGATTGGGAAACCTTGCCTTATGATGCTTTTTCCCCGCATCAGGATCTGATTTCTGAGCGCCTGCTGGCACTCCATGCCTTAGGTCAACATGAGGTGGATATTTTAGTGGTGCCGGTCACCACCGCCCTAGCGTGTTTAGCGCCCGTATCATTTATTGCCGCCTATACTTTTTCTTTTAAAAAGGGGCAACGCCTTAAGGAACAAGCCTTAAAAGAGCAATTGATTTTAGCTAATTACGAGCATGTCGCCCAAGTCACTGCCGCCGGTGAGTTTAGTATTCGTGGCAGCTTGATCGATCTATTCCCCATGGGTTCTGCCGTACCCTACCGTCTCGATTTATTTGATGACGAAATCGATAGTATCCGTGCCTTTGATGTGGATACGCAGCGCAGTCTTTACCCAGTCAATGAAGTGAAACTGCTGCCAGGGCGTGAGTTTCCAATGGATGAGAGTGCACGTAACCACTTCCGCGCTAAATTCCGCGAACGCTTTGAAGGCGATCCCTCAAAGGCTATCCCCTACCGCGATATCAGTAATGGCATTGCCTTTGCTGGGGTAGAGTATTATTTGCCACTCTTTTATGCTGAGCCTGCCAAGCTATTCGATTACTTGCCAGAGGGTACCATTTGCCTGACTGTGGGTGAGCTTGAAAGTACCATTCAGTCTTTTCATGAAGATACCCGCAGTCGTTATGAGTTTTTAAAATACGATAGTGAACGACCGATATTAGCGCCAGAGGATTTATACCTGAGTGTTGAGCAGTTCTTTGCTGGTTTGGCCAAGTTTGCTCGCATTCACTGGAACAACGAGGCAGAGCATCCTAGTATCAAAGCAAGTCCGGACGTAGCAGTACAATCACGTGCTCAACAGCCCTTTTATAAGCTAGAGCAATTATTACTGCAAACAGGTACTCGTACCATACTCTGCGCCGATAGCCCTGGACGTCGTGAAACCCTGCTCCAGCTTCTAAGCGAACAGGCGCTCACACCCGATGCCAAGATTCAGTCACTAGAACAAATCCGCGCCAACAAAAAGGATTTAGCTCCTTTTTCTTTAGTGGTTGCCCCGCTCTATCAGGGCTTTAGTTTGCCCGAAGAGCACATCGTGTTACTGACTGAAGGCGATCTTTATCCCGAAACTGCCGTTTCACGCCTACAACGTCGTCGACAAGAAAGACAGAGCAACGTCGATTTTATGGTGCGTGATCTGGCTGAGTTAACCGCCGGCGACCCAGTCGTGCATGTTAATTATGGGGTTGGGCGTTATCTTGGCTTGGTCAATATGGAGGTTGGTGATGAGGGGCCGGTAGAAATGCTGAAATTAGAATACGCCGATCACAGTGAACTCTACGTACCCGTCTCCCAACTCCATGTGATCTCACGTTATGGTGGCGCCGATCCCGAAAATGCACCCTTACATACCCTAGGCTCAGGGCAATGGGATCGGGCCAAGAAAAAAGCTGCTATTAAAGTGCGAGATACTGCCGCAGAACTACTTAATCTCTATGCGCACCGTGCCTCCCGTGAAGGGGTGGCCTTTAAATTACCGTTAAGCGACTACCAAGCCTTTGTCGATGGCTTTGGGTTTGAAGAAACCCCGGATCAGG
Source organism: Oligella sp. HMSC05A10 (assembly GCF_001808335.1). Classification (NCBI taxonomy): domain Bacteria; kingdom Pseudomonadati; phylum Pseudomonadota; class Betaproteobacteria; order Burkholderiales; family Alcaligenaceae; genus Oligella; species Oligella sp. HMSC05A10. The sequence continues at coordinate 140,910 of NZ_KV792927.1, forward strand.
CAGCAGCCATTGAGGCGGTAATTGCGGACTTGACGTCCGACCAACCAATGGATCGATTAGTCTGCGGTGATGTGGGTTTTGGTAAAACCGAGGTGGCCTTACGCGCCGCTTTTATTGCCGTGGCGAACGGCAAACAAGTCGCCTTGTTATGCCCTACCACCCTCTTAGCCGAACAGCATGCACAAACCTTTGCCAACCGCTTTGCTGATTGGCCGGTGACGGTGGCTGAACTATCACGCTTTCGTACGGGTAAGGAAACACAACAGGTATTAGAGAGTCTAGCCAAAGGCACCACGGATATAGTGGTCGGCACGCATAAAATTCTAGCCAAAGGGACGAAATTTAAAAACCTTGGTTTAGTGATTATTGATGAGGAGCACCGCTTCGGTGTACGTCAAAAAGAAGCCTTAAAGGCCTTACGGGCTGAAGTCGATATTCTGACCCTGACGGCGACACCGATTCCACGGACCCTTGGCATGTCACTCGAAGGTGTACGTGATTTTTCAGTAATTGCAACCGCCCCCGAAAAGCGCTTGGCAATTAAAACCTTTGTCCGGCGTGAAGACAATTCGACCATCCGTGAAGCTTGCTTGCGTGAATTAAAACGCGGCGGTCAGGTATACTTTCTACACAATGAAGTCTCCACCATTATGAACCGAGCCGCCCACCTTCAGGAACTCTTGCCCGAAGCACGTATCGGCGTAGCCCATGGTCAAATGTCCGAGCGTGAGCTCGAACAGGTGATGAAAGGCTTCTATCAGCAACGCTACAATATTTTGCTGTGCACCACCATTATTGAAACCGGTATTGATGTACCAAGTGCCAATACAATCATTATTCACCGTGCAGATAAGCTCGGTCTCGCCCAGTTGCACCAATTGCGAGGACGGGTTGGTCGCTCTCACCATCAAGCCTATGCCTACCTACTAACACCGGGCGAAGATGCCATAAGCAGTAACGCGCGTAAGCGATTAGAGGCGATTCAATCAATGGAGGAACTGGGGTCGGGATTCTACCTTGCCATGCATGACTTGGAAATTCGTGGTACGGGTGAAATTCTCGGAGAAGCGCAATCCGGCAATATTCAAGAAATCGGCTTCTCGCTATACACTGAGATGCTGAATAAAGCGATTAAAGCGCTGAAAGATGGCAAAGAACCAAACTATGAATCCCCCTTTGATCAGAGCTGTGAGGTCAGACTACACGCGTCAGCCCTACTACCTAGCGATTATTGTCCTGATGTGAATGCACGTCTATCCATTTATAAGCGCCTGGCACATGCCGCCTCACTGAAAGATTTGCGCAATCTGCAAGAGGAGCTGATCGATCGCTTCGGTAGCTTGCCAGACGAGGTCAAAAACCTACTATCTACCCATCGTCTACGGATACTAGCAGAGCCATTTAGCATTAGCGTGGTGGATATTGGTGATGAGCAAGCCATTATCACCTTTAATCAATCCTCTCAGGTCGATCCGCTCAGCCTGATTGATTTGGTGCAAAAAAATAAGCACATTCATTTTAAAGGACCGGAACGAATTCAGATTGAGCTTAAAGCAGCTTGGAAACTGGAGCAACGCATCCAAGAAATCGCATCCATACTGGGTCGCTTGCAGCTAAGCCCGCAAAATGCGGTAGCAAACTAAATAAGAATTACTTACCAGATTAGGCTAGCCAGGCATAATTAATATTCCTTTACTGTGCCTGCGCTAGAATGAGCTATTACTAAACACATCTTATCTTCAAGGAAAGCGTCAATGAGATACTTGGTTTTACAGTCACCGATTTTAGACTCACAGTTGCGTGAACAAATCGCTGCCATTGCAGAAGCCGAGCAAGTGATTCAGGTGCGTAATCATGTTATTCGTTTAAACGGTTTCAATGAATCTCAATTAGCTGAGATTAAGCAATGGTGCACACAACACAAAGTAGATTGGGCCGTGCTGGATCAACTGCGTTCACTAAGCGATATTAAGATCCTCGCCATGGATATGGATTCTACCCTTATCAATATTGAGTGTATTGACGAAATTGCCGGTTGTGCTGGGCGCAAAAAGGAAGTCGCAGAAATCACCGAAGCCACCATGCGTGGTGAAATTAAAAACTTCAGCGAAAGCCTGCTCAAACGAGTGGCCCTACTCGAAGGCACCTCAGCCGATTGCCTGCAAACGATTTATAGCGATATTTTACGCTTAAACCCCGGCGCTGAAAGGCTGATTGAAACAGCACAAAAGCATGGTATTACCACCCTTTTAGTATCCGGTGGCTTTACCTTCTTTACCTCACGCCTGAAAGAGCGACTAAAGCTAGACTACGCCTATGCTAATCAATTGGAAGTACTGGATAATAAACTCAGTGGTCGCGTGTTAGGCGATATTCTGGATGGTGCAGCCAAGAAAAATTACCTCGCTGCGCTAATGGAGCAATTAGGTGCCAGTCCCGAGCAGTGTATTGCCATTGGTGACGGCTCCAATGACCTACCGATGATGTCTCAGGTGCATTATTCCGTGGCTTATATGGCTAAACCTAAGGTACAAGAAGCAGCGCGTTTTAGCATCAATCATAGTGGTTTAGATGCGGTGCTAAACTTCTTTGATAACTGATTGTCTTCAAGCTACTAACAAGTAAAGGGGCTGATATCAAATCCAGCCCCTTTGCTTTGTATGCCTCAACGCCGTGTCTAGCTAACGGCCAGTCACAACTTAATCCTCTGTTGGCGAAGTCTTGTTCTCGTGTTGATCCCTTTCAGCCAATAAGGCTTCTAAGGCAGTAATGCGCTGACGGAGCTTTTCAACCATCGCAACCTGTACATCAAACTCCTCACGAGTCACTAGATCCAATCTGGAAAAACCTTGCGCCATAAAGGCTTTGACATTTTTCTCAATATCAGCGGCTGGGCTTTTAGCAATTAAATCCTGAATCCCCTTTTGGAACTCTTCAAAAAATGACTGAGCTTTCATCGTACATCCTTATTTAAAAACCTATCACGTCCATTTTAAATGAAAAAAAGTCCCGAGGCGACTTAACACAACTCGGGACCTAATCTTATCAAAAGAATGCGGACACTATTGCTGTGGTTTTACCGTACCTGCTTGGGAGTCCGTTTCAACTGGTGCTGTAGTAGATTCCTGGGTGCTGTTGCTAATAGCATCTTCCGCTTTTTTGACATTTTCCTGAACCGCATCGCGTACTTTAACGCCGGCTTCCTTAACCTCTTCTAAGGCTTTTTCAGCCTCTGATTGTTGCGCTGCTGCTGGCTCAACGGGTTGAGTCTCGATTTTCTTTTCTTTATTTTCTTCATGCTCTTTAATGACTTGACCCACTAAGTCTGGATTATCACTAGGCTTAGGTGTTGACTCCTGTGTACTATTCATATCCGTTGTGGCAGCAGGTGTCGTCACGCTAGGCTCAATCGGCTCTTTAGGGTCAACGCTTGCATCAACACCGGTCTCGCCACTAAAGCTTTGACGTACATTTTCAAGGGCCTCGTCAGCCTTGTCTTTGGCTTCGGCAGTGGCTTCCTTAATTTTTTCACCGGCTTCAGCTGTTTTTTCTTTAGCTTCGGCGCTTACTTCCTTAATTTTATCGCCGGCTTCAGCTGTTTTTTCACGGGCGCTCTCCATCATATCTTTAGCGCTTTCTTTCGCTGAATCTAGGGCCTCAGCTGTGGACTCTTTGGCCGATTCTAAAGCCTCTGCGGTCGCTTCCTTAGCAGATTCGATTTTTTCTTCAACTTTTTCAGCGGTATCAGACTTCGGTTGCGCTGCTTTATCTGCTTGATTCATCTCTGTGTCCGGTTTAGTAGCATCGGCCGTAGAGTCTGTCGAGGTGGCAGGTGCGGTCGTGCTTGCAGGCGCTTCAGTGGCTGGTGGTGTCGCTGGCGCTGCTTTATCCTCAGCTTTATCACACGCAGTTAATGCAAAGGCAGATAAAATAGCGGCTAATAAGGTTAATTTCTTGGCTTTCATAACTATCCCCTCTCTAGGATAAATTGTTAGTACAACATTTGATGAATTAATTTTAATGAGGCATGCTATAAGTTCAAACGATTATTGCTATTGCTTATTAATAGCAATATTTATTTACTTTTAAAGTAATGAAAGCTACAATGCATCAACTCATACTTAGCGCCTGATATTTTTCGTTGTTATTACACCATTCTTCGCCTCACCTTGGCTGATAAGCCGATAAATTCCCAATATATATATCGTCAACTTAGCGTTAAAATGCTAAGATACAATATAGCCTTAATATATCGCACTATTTTAGTCGGGTATTAGAGAGTAGATTCTTTCTCACGATACGACGCTAATTACTGTAGAACCGTAGCAAAAGCACTAAAATAGGCAGACTGAGATTAAAGCAATACAAACAATTGACAAACGCTTAGCAACTTATTTATATGTCGGTTCTCAATAAAGGTAAAAACTTTGATGCAACACCCTTATGATCCACTAATTATTCGCGGCAAAAAACTACTCCCTATCGTTCAAGGAGGTATGGGTGTGGGTATTTCTGCCAGCAGCCTTTCCAGTGCCGTAGCACGCCAAGGGGCGATTGGAACCATTGCGAGTATTGATTTACGCCATCTTCATCCGGACTTACTTGAAGAGTCTAATCGAGATGCACACAAGGACAAGCACACACGTTTAAATCTTATTGCGCTTGACCGTGAGGTTAAAAAGGCCTTAGCACTCTCAGAAGGCAAAGGCATGATTGCGGTTAACGTCATGAAGGCGGTAACCGACTATGAGGTTTTAGTTAAGCAGGCATGCGAATCCGGTGCAAATGCTATTGTGATGGGCGCTGGTATCCCTACCGATCTTCCTGATCTGACGGTAGACCATCCGGATGTTTGTTTATTTCCTATTTTGTCCGAGTCCCGCGGTATTAATATTGTCTTAAAGCGCTGGATGAAGAAAAATCGCCTACCTGATGCCATTGTGATTGAGCACCCTAACCACGCTGGTGGTCACTTAGGTGCCACGCAATTAACCGACCTAGGTAACGATCGCTTTACGTTCAGCCGTGTTATTGAGGAAACTTTAGAAGTTTTCAAAAATCTTGGCTTAGAAAGTGAAAAAATCCCTTTAATTCTTGCAGGCGGCATGGCCAAGGTTAAGAAAATCCACACTGCCCTAAAAACATGGGGCGCTAATGCAGTGCAAATCGGCACGGCCTTTGCCGTCACGCACGAGGGTGATGCCCACGAAAACTTTAAAGAAACCCTGGTAGGCGCTAATCCTGAGGATGTGGTAGAGTTTATTTCAGTGGCCGGCTTACCTGCTCGTGCCGTAATGACTCCCTTCCTACAAAAGTATTTACAAAACGTTGAGCGTTTACAGGGTGCGGCCAAAGCGGATCAACGCCGTTGTCGTAATGATGTGAACTGCTTAAGTGTGTGTGGTCTACGTGACGGTATTTCCAAAATTGGTCAGTTCTGTATCGATGACAGATTAATTGACGCCTTTAACGGTGACTTGCGTAAAGGGCTCTTCTTCCGCGGCAAGGATCCCCTCCCCTTTGGTCATGAACGACGCTCGGTCTACGATACCTTGCACTATTTACTAACTGGCAAGGACCCTCAGGGCATCATGGAGGATGTACACTTAGGTCATCGCTTTAAGGAAGAGTCGCTACTAACATCCTAATAGCATAGCTACCAGCGCCATTTAGGCGCTAAGCTCACAGCTCAAAACCGGAATTTCTTTTAATGGAGACTCCGGTTTTTTATTGCAACAGCGTGAGTTAGCAGTTTGGTACGCCCGTTACAGAACGATCTAAGCATTTGCTCAAGGGCCCGACACAAGTCGATGAGCTATACTGCCACAACGACCGTATTACATAACAGACCATTACACAATAAAGCCATGCGCATCCAACTCAAGCCTTGGGTGTTGCTTCAAGCTGCGCATGACTCGCTGGCGCGTCTGCGCAATATGACTTTGGCGAATAATATGCTTTACCTCAGGGATTTGCTTAGGGCTCATGGAAAATTCCTTTAAGCCTAAACCGAGTAATAAGCGCGTATACAAACTATCGCCTGCCATTTCACCACAAATCGACACCGGCTTATTCATACTCAAACCAGTATCAATGACATGCGCAATCATCCGCACCACAGCCGGATGTAAGGGATCAAATAAATGCGCCACATCACTATCAATGCGATCAATTGCCAACATGTATTGGATTAAGTCATTAGTCCCTATAGAAACAAAGTCCACCTCAGCCAAGATCAAATCCACCACATAGGCTACTGCAGGTATTTCTATCATCACGCCTAGCTCATAGTCCTCGCTAAAGTCCTTACCCTCAGCCCTTAAACGATGAGCAGCCTCTTGCAATAAATTTTTAACAGCGACTATTTCCTGATGATTCGCAATCATAGGAATTAAAATCTTAAGATGACCATGCCTTGCGGCACGCAGTAAGGCCTTGAGCTGACTCAAAAACATCTCCGGCTGCGCTAAGCAATAACGCACGGCGCGTAGCCCCAAGGCTGGATTCACCGCAGAGGAAAACTCACCCTGCATATTTTTATCGTAGCCTAAGTCCAAGGTACGAATCGTCACTGGCTTAGTCTGCATTTGGATTAAGACAGAGGCATAGGCCTCATATTGTTCATCCTCTGAGGGCAGGCCCTCACGATTACCCATAAAGAGAAATTCGGTACGATATAAACCAATACCCTGGCCACCCTGAGCCAATACCTCCCCTGCTTCTTCCGGATTTTCAATATTACCGAGAATGGTGATGGTTTGTTCATCAAGACTCATGGCAGGCAATAAGCGATTTTCCCAAAGCTGTGAACGATCCTCAAGTAGACGCTCTTCTTTAGCCTGATAAAAACGTAAAACCTCGGCTGAGGGATTAACAACAATATCACCACTTTCACCATCAATCACAATTAAATCATGATCATGAATGAGATGACGCGCATTGGTCGCACCACAGACCGCTGGTACACCCATACTTCTCGCCACAATGGCTGTGTGTGAGGTAGGTCCCCCAATATCGGTAATAAAGCCAGCAAAGTGTGCAGCACGCAGTTTAACCATCTCAGCAGGAGTGATATCTCGTGCCACCACAATCGTGGAAACCCCTTCGGAAATCTTGGAAACCAGATCCATGGGCTTATTACCACCACCCTGCAACTCATTGATAACTAACTCTATAACTTGTCGAATATCTAAGGCCCGTTCACGCAAATAGGCGTCATCCATCGCCTCAAATTGATGCGCTAAATGCTGCCCCTGAGCACTCAAGGCCCATTCGGCATTATAGGCATTGTCACGAATTAAGACTTTACACTCTTGCGCCAGCATCGGGTCACTGACTAATAAACTATGCACATTCAATAGGGGAGCAAGCTCCTTTGGCGCATCCTGAGGAAGCTCACGCTGTAACTGATCCAGTTCATCATAAACCGCTTGAATGGCACGATCGAGACGCTCACATTCGGCATCTAACTGAGCGGCATTAAGATAGTAATGGGGAATTTCTAAATCGCTCTCATCCACGATAATGGCGCGACCAATCACAACCCCTTTGGAGACCCCCTTTCCTTTAAGCAATAGCGTCGCTTTGCCTGTGGCCAAACTCTCCATTAAAACTCCTGCACGATGCTTTTAACTACCATAGGACTATTCACCTTCGCCGAATTTATCATCAAATAGCTGCTTAATCGCACTCACAGCAGTCTCAGCATCCTCACCTTCGACCTCTAGCGTGATGGTCACGCCCTTACCCGCTGCTAACATCATCACCCCCATAATGCTTTTAGCATTAACTCGTAGCTCGCCACGACGAATAAAAACCTCACTATTAAAGCTCGATGCCAATTGCGTCAATTTAGCTGCGGCTCTGGCGTGTAATCCTAATTTATTACTAATAACAATATCAACTGTCTGCATAGTTACGATTCGCTTGTGAAAATCAATTAATCGGCTCTGGCCTCAACCAAACTACGAATACTCTTAATACCACCCTCAATCACCTTTTGCGTAAGTTCGGATAACGCATGTGCCCGATAGGCAATCGCTGATAGGACCATACCGGCATTTACCCCCCCGAGTAACTCAGTGGGTACTGCATGCTCATTTAACTTACTAGCAATCCGCACGGCGATATTAGCTGGTGTGGCACCGCATAAATCAGTCAAAATCAAGACCTTGCGCACATCCATGTCATAAAGCGCATCAAAAATCAGCTCACTGACGGCATCTGGGCAGCAATTTGCCTGAATATCAAAGGGATAAATATCTGTGGTTTCAGGAAACACATGCAAAGCCACATCCAGCAAAGCCGATGCCATGGGCTCATGGGCAATGATCGCAATACGAACCATAAGATACCTCTTAGGATGATAGGACTTGTTCCAATTGCTCGGCAAAATGATTGCCCACGTGGAAATCCGTCTGCTCCGTAATTTCAACAAAACACGTTGGACTAGTGACATTAATCTCCGTGATATGCTTACCGATCACATCTAGACCGATCAGGAATAAACCCCGACCATGCAGACGCTTAGCCACATCCTTGGCCATGGCCTTATCATGCTCACTTATCGGTTGCGCCACACCACGTCCACCGGCTGCTAAATTACCGCGATGCTCGCCAGCTTTGGGAATACGTGCCAACACATAGGGAATCGGCTCCCCGTTAATAATAAGAATACGCTTATCACCCTCGCTAATGGCAGGAATAAATTGCTGCGCCATAATGCTCTGCGCGCCATTACCAGTCAGCATTTCGATCATCGTACTAAAATTGCCGTCATTTGGCTTGACTCGGAAAATACCGCTCCCTCCCATGCCATCCAAAGGCTTAATAACGATATCCTGATGCTCATCATAAAAAGCGCGTAAACGATCCATCGAGCGACTCACTAAGGTCGCCGCGGTGTATTCTGGAAATTCAGCAATTGCTAACTTCTCGGGATGATTACGCAAAGCCGAACCGCTATTAAAAATACGTGCTCCCTGCGCTGCCGCCAAATCAAAAAGATGCGTACTATATAAATACTCTAAATCAAAAGGCGGATCCTTACGCATTAAGACAGCATCAAACTGAGCCAGCTCAGCTTCTACCCTTGGGCCGCTAAGACGCCACCAATGTGCTTGATGCAAATCCACATCCTCAGGAATCTCTATGCCTTGGGCTGAGGTCAAGACCTTACCATTAAGTAGGTACAAATCACCTTGTAAACAATAGCTTAGCTGATGACCACGTGCCAATAACGCCCGCATCATGGCAACAGAACTGTCTTTATAAGCGCTTAATTTCTCAATCGGGTCAATAATAAATAAAATATGCACAATTCGTCCTCAAATCGCTTATAAAAGCGGATAGCAAAAAATAAGCCTTAGTCCCTAACAAAATACGTAGGGACTAGGGCTAATCGCATAAAATCGCTTGTGACAAGATAGCTTAATGTCGGCAGCATTAAAGCCAAACGCTAAACTACTTCTTAGCGCCACCTGGGCTTAGGATCATCACCATCTGACGCCCTTCTAATTTGGGCATCGATTCTGGTGTACCAAGATCAACCACCTCATCACGCACTCGGTGCAACATCTGTAAACCCAGCTCCTGATGCGCCATCTCGCGGCCACGGAAGCGAAGGCTTACTTTGACCTTATCACCATCTGTTAAGAAACGTTTGACATTACGTAATTTAACCTGAAAGTCACCCTCATCCGTTGCCGGACGGAACTTAACCTCTTTGAGTTGAATTACTTTCTGCTTGGCGCGGGCTTCTTGTTGACGCTTTTGTTCTTGATAACGGAACTTACCATAGTCCATCAGACGACAAACGGGGGGCTTAGCATTTGGTGAAATTTCCACTAAATCTAAACCGACCTCTTCGGCCTGGCGCAATGCCTCTTGAATCTTAACAATGCCTAACTGCTCACCTTCAACGTCAATTAAACGAACCTCAGGGGCACGAATATCCGCATTGGTGCGGTGTTGTTTATCAGTTGCGATATTAATATCTCCTAATACGTTATTAATTAAACTAGCTGCTTTAAACGGTCACATCACGCTTTAAAGCAATATCATCAGCTAATCGCTGAATAAAATCTTCGACCGGCATCACACCTAAGTTGTGGTTACCGCGGGCACGTACAGAGACGGTACCCTCGTCTCGTTCTTTTTCCCCTACCACTAAAATATAAGGGACTTTTTGCATGGCATTTTCACGCACTTTTTTGTTGATTTTCTCGTTACGAATATCCGCCGAGGCACGGAAACCCATGTCCTTGAGACGTGCTACCACTGCCATGGCATAGTCATCGTACTGACCTGAAATCGTACAGACCCGAACATGTTCAGGGGCCAACCACGGTGGCATGGCACCGGCATAATGCTCAATCAACATCCCAATAAAGCGCTCTAAAGAACCTAGGATAGCACGGTGTAGCATCACCGGGGTCTGGCGCGTATCATCGGCAGCCACAAACTCCGCACCCAAACGCTTAGGCATGGAGAAGTCTACCTGAATTGTACCGCACTGCCAATGACGACCGATAGCATCTCTCAGTGTATACTCAATCTTAGGACCGTAGAAAGCGCCCTCACCCGGTGAAATTTCAAACTCACAACCGGATTTCTTTAAACTCTCCATCAAGGCCGCTTCGGACTTATCCCATACCTCATCGCTACCAATACGCTTTTCAGGTCGTGTTGCTACCTTAAATAATACCTCGGTAAAGCCAAAATCACGGTAAACCTGCTGCAGCAATTCGGTAAACTTAGCACATTCCTCCTGCAACTGCTCCTCAGTACAGAAAATATGACCGTCATCCTGAGTAAAGCCGCGCACCCGCATCAAACCGTGCAGTGAGCCAGAGGGCTCATTACGGTGACATTGACCGAACTCACCATAGCGAATCGGCAACTCACGATAGGAGTGTAAGCCTGAATTAAAAATCTGCACATGGCCCGGACAGTTCATCGGCTTTAATCCGTAGACACGGTTCTCCGACTCGGTGGTGAACATATTATCCTGATAGTTGTCCCAGTGACCAGTCTTTTTCCACAGTGAGACATCAAGAATCTGCGGTGCCTTCACCTCTTGGTAGCCATTATCCACGTAGACACGACGCATGTACTGCTCGACCTGCTGCCAGATTTGCCAACCCTTGGCGTGCCAGAAAATCAGTCCTGGCGCCTCGTCTTGGAAGTGGAATAAGTCCAACTCACGGCCTAATTTACGATGATCGCGCTTTTCGGCCTCTTCAAGCATTTGCAAGTAATTATCCTGATCCTGCTTCGTCGCCCAGGCGGTACCATAAATGCGCTGTAACATCTCGTTATTCGAGTCACCACGCCAGTATGCGCCAGCCACCTTCATCAACTTAAAGACTTTGAGCTTACCGGTTGAAGGTACGTGAGGGCCACGACATAAATCGATAAACTCACCCTCACGGTATAAAGAAATCGGCTCATCGCTAGGAATCGAAGCAATAATCTCAGCCTTATAGTCCTCACCGATGCTCTTAAAGAAACTTACCGCCTCTTGGCGATCCCAAAGCTCACGCGTCACCACCTCATCCTTGGTAGCGAGCTCGTGCATTTTCTTTTCAATCTTTGCTAGATCCTCAGGCGTAAAAGGACGCTCATAAGCAAAATCATAATAGAAGCCATTATCAATGACGGGACCAATGGTCACCTGTGCTTCAGGATAGAGCTCTTGTACTGCATAGGCCATCAAATGCGCAGTCGAGTGACGGATAATGTCCAAACCCTCTGCATCCTTGGCCGTAATAATCGATAAGGCCACATCCTCGTCGATCACATAACTGGTATCAACTAAACGGCCTTCGCTCTCCGTCTTGCTCGTCTGCTGCTCAGCGCTAGGGGTAATTTTACCGGCCAAGGCGGCCTTGGCTAGACCAGAGCCGATAGAGGCAGCGACCTCATGCACAGTAACGGGTTGCTCAAACTGTTTGATAGAACCGTCGGGTAAGCTTATATGAATCATTATGAACCTTAAAACACAAAAACGCGAACACAAAGGATCCGCGCCGCAAAGAAAAAGGATCTTCGCACAAATTAGCACTCGCTATTTTAACACTTAAACTAGAGAATTTTAAACCTAAAGGCTGTTAATACGCTATTTTCCTTAGTCCAGCACTGTGCTGCGGGAACGCGTGATTTAGCGATTGAATGCGACGAGTATGCTAAAATCCAACTATAATTCAATCGATTAGCCGGCTCTGCATGCCGGCGATTTTTTACTTAATGCATGATGAAAAAATCGCTATCCACCCTTGTCTTACTCGGCATCTCAGCCTTAATTATTCTTTTTATTTTAAGCTCTTTTTATAGGGTTCTGAATCGCGCCCCTAAATACAATCAAGAGCCTGCAATCGAAACCACCGTTGAGCAAGCAAACGCTCCTAGTGCAGCAGCGGATGACACTAGCCCAGCTGAAGCCGATGAAGCCGCAGCAGAAAACCCGATGGACAGCCTCGTCACTGCGCCTGCAAGTGCAGAGCAAGCTGAGGAAGCAGCAGAGCAAGAAACGAGCGATGATGAGGCCGAGCTCATGGGCACACCAGGTCAGTTAATTCATGACAACCCACATTTGCAAAATGCCGTGCCCCCAGTACCACAAGCACCACCTAGCCCACAAGGCTCGCCAGTGGTGACCGCACCCAATGAGCAATCCTACTCGGATACTGGTGATAGCGGCCAGCAAGGTAGCTTCCCACAACCGATTATCGTTGAGCCAACATTCCCTGACCGGGATAGCGGCGGCTCAACTAGCTTTCCGGCACCTGTCAGCCCTAATAACCAAGCAGCGATTTCTGATTTAACCCGCCCTGCCCCGGCACCTAGCGTGGCACCAACGGGCAATCGCTCCTTTCCAGCGCCGATTATTAACAACAATACCAGCGGTAGCTCGAATATCCGCAGCTATAGCAGCTTCCCTGCCCCACAATAACTCTGCAAAAATTAAAGGTCGAGGAAAATGATTCGCTCGACCTTTTAACCCTATCAGTGAGGCATTAATGCTTTAACTTCGTCTCCGCATCATCTGTCGCACCACTGACCTTAGCACTCGCTGCGGCCTCAGCGGCCAATTGCTCAATCTCCTCATCACTTAAAGGGGTCGGCATATACTCAAGGGCCTCCTCAAGCACCTGATCAATCCACTTAACTGGAATGATCTCTAAACCACTTTTCACATTGTCAGGGATCTCCTGCAGATCCTTAACATTTTCCTGAGGAATCAGCACCTTCTTAATGCCGCCACGCAAGGCTGCCAAGAGCTTTTCCTTAAGACCGCCAATGGCTAGTACCTCACCGCGCAAGGTGACCTCACCAGTCATTGCCACATCAGCACGCACCGGGATACCGGAGAGCGCAGAAACCAAGGCGGTAGTAATGGCAATACCGGCGGAAGGACCGTCTTTTGGTGTGGCTCCCTCTGGCACATGGATATGAATATCCTTTTTAGAGAAAATGCCATCCGCAAAACCTAAGCGTTGCGCACGCGCTCTGACCACGGTACGGGCGGCCTGCATGGACTCCTTCATGACATTACCTAAAGAACCGGTATGCTGAATTTGACCCTTGCCATTAACCACAGCAACCTCAATGGTCAGTAAATCACCGCCCACCTCAGTCCAAGCCAAACCAGTGACCTGACCTACTTGATTCTCAGCTTCGGCCAAACCAAAGCTAAAGCGTCTTACGCCTAAGAAATCAGATAAGTTATCCGCTGTCACCACAATAGCCTGAGGTCTAGCTGCTTTTTTAGCGGCTGCCTTCGTCGCTTTTTTGGCGGCTGTCGCGGTGCTCTTAGCTTTAGCCTCAGCACTCACAATTTGCTTAACCACCTTGCGGCAAATCTTACCAATCTCGCGCTCCAATGAACGTACACCCGCTTCACGCGTGTAGTATCGCACCACATCACGGATAGCCGATTCCTCAATGCGGAGTTCACCATCGTTAAGACCGTTATTCGTCATCAGCTTAGGAATCAAGTGATTACTTGCGATGGCCACTTTTTCATCTTCGGTATAACCTGAAAGACGGATCACCTCCATCCGGTCTAATAAAGCCGGTGGGATATTCAGCGTATTACTCGTGGCTACGAACATCACATCGGACAAATCGTAATCCACTTCGGCATAGTGATCCTGGAAGGTGTGATTTTGCTCGGGATCCAATACCTCTAATAAGGCTGAGGACGGGTCACCACGGAAGTCCATCCCCATCTTATCGATCTCATCCAATAAAAATAAGGGATTACGTACACCCACCTTGCTCATATTTTGCAGAATTTTACCCGGCATCGCACCAATATAGGTACGACGGTGACCACGGATTTCCGCCTCATCACGCACACCACCAAGTGCCATCCGCACATACTTACGGTTAGTCGCCTTGGCAATGGATTGGCCTAAGGAGGTTTTACCTACGCCCGGAGGACCAACCAAACACAAAATCGGCGCCTTAATTTTATCCACTCGTTGTTGCACTGCGAGATACTCTAAAATACGCTCTTTGACACGCTCTAAACCAGCATGATCCGCATCGAGCACTGCTTGCGCATCAGCTAAGGAGGTATTAATTTTGCTGCGTTTTTTCCAAGGTAAGCCGACTAAGGTCTCGATGTAATTACGAACCACACCGGCCTCAGCCGACATCGGTGACATCAGACGCAATTTCTTTAATTCACCCTCAGCCTTTTTGCGGGCTTCAGCCGGCATCCGCGCTGCTTCAATCTTGCGCTCCAACTCTTCAATATCAGCACCGTCTTCGCCCTCGCCCAATTCCTTTTGAATGGCTTTGACCTGCTCATTTAAATAGTAGTCACGCTGACTCTTTTCCATCTGCTTTTTAACGCGACTGCGGATTCGGCGCTCGACCTGGAGAATTTCAATTTCACTCTCGATATGGTTCAGCAATAACTCTAAACGCGCATTAACATCTAAAGTCTCTAAAGCCTCTTGCTTTTGCTCTTGCTTCATTGCTAAGTGTGAAGCAATTAAATCGGCTAAGCGATGTACATCCGTTGTGGAAGCCACTGAGGACACGAGCTCTGGCGCTAACTTTTTATTAAACTTGGCATATTGCTCAAATTGCTCTGTGATGGTGCGACGCATGGCCTCAAGATCAGGGCGCTCCTCTTCGTCGGGTAGCACCGGTAGGGCATCAGCCGCAAAAAAACTCTGACTATCGTCAATCGATTGCAAATGCGCACGTTGAATCCCCTCAACCAAGACTTTTACCGTACCGTCAGGTAATTTCAATAGCTGCAATACATTAGCAATCACGCCCATCTGATAAATATCATCGGGGCCTGGCTCATCCTGATTAGCAGACTTTTGAGCCACCAACACTATACGCTTATCCGTATGTGCCACCGACTCCTCTAAGGCTGCAATTGAACGCGAGCGACCAACAAATAGTGGGATCACCATGTGTGGAAAAATCACCACATCGCGCAATGGCAACAAGGGCAAGGTAATTGGTGACTCGGGTAATAAATTAGTATTTGACATATATTCCTGTCCCATCAAAAGACTATTATTCAGACATAATGGGGCTTAAACATGAAAGTTCAAGCCCCAAACTGCGTTTGTCAAACAAATTTTAAAAAACTTGTAATATGCTATCGCTACGATACATCAGAGATTGAGCTAGCTACATCGTCAGCGGCGACTAGATTACGTTGCCCCTTAACCAATATTGGCTTAGCTGAACCTGCCACGGCCTCCTCAGTCAAGATGACTTTGGCAATTTCTTGATAAGACGGTAAGTCAAACATCACATCCAACAGGCTATTTTCAACAATAGAGCGTAGACCACGAGCGCCTGTCTTGCGCTCAATCGCACGCTTAGCAATGGCAGTCAACGCTTCATCCGTCACTTCAAGCTCAACACCCTCCATTGCGAAAAGATGCTGATACTGCTTGATAATGGCGTTTTTAGGACGCGTTAAAATCTGTACTAAGGCGTCTTCATCCAATTCCTGTAAGGCAGCAATCACCGGTAAACGACCCACCAACTCAGGAATCAAGCCAAACTTGATGATATCGCTAGGCTCAACTAACTGGAATAACTCACCGGTCGCACGCTCTTCCTTAGCGTGAACAGCCGCCCCAAAACCAATACCAGACTCCTCGGTACGATTCTGAATCACCCGATCAAGACCATCAAAGGCACCACCAACGATAAATAGGATATTAGTCGTATCCACTTGAATAAAGTCCTGATTAGGATGTTTTCGTCCACCCTGCGGTGGTACCGAAGCAACCGTACCCTCAATCAGTTTAAGTAAGGCTTGTTGTACCCCCTCACCTGAGACATCACGCGTGATGGAAGGATTTTCAGACTTACGTGTAATCTTATCGATCTCATCAATGTAAACAATCGCCCGCTCTGCTTTTTCTACATCATAATCGCAATTTTGTAAAAGCTTGGTGATGATATTTTCCACATCCTCACCCACATAGCCTGCCTCGGTCAAGGTGGTCGCATCAGCCATCACAAAAGGCACATCCAACAAGCGTGAAATGGTTTGAGCTAATAAGGTCTTACCTGATCCGGTAGGTCCAATCAAGAGAATATTACTCTTAGCCAATTCGACCTCATCCTCGGTGCGATTCTGCTGATGACGAATCCGCTTATAATGGTTATAAACTGCGACTGCCAAATTACGCTTAGGCTTGTCCTGACCAATCACGTACTGATCAAGATGGGCCTTAATCTCTTGCGGCGTTGGTAACTCCTTTGCCATATCATCATGGACCGTCTGACGTACCGAATCAGCAATTAAATCGCTACTCATTGAGATACACTCGTCACAAATATAAGAGTTATTAATGCCTTTGATAAGGTGCCTAACCTCATCTGCACCTTTACCGCAAAAAGAACACTTCACATGCTTATCCGAAGATGAGCCACTTCTAGTCATAATCTATCTACTTAAAAAATCGTGCCAAAAAACTACTCGCGCTTAAGCAACACTTTATCCACAATACCAAATTGCTTGGCCTGCTCGGGATCCATGTAGTGATCGCGCTCGGTATGCTCACGAATCACTTCAATCGACTGACCGCTATGCTTAGCCAATAAAGCGTTCAAACGATCGCGTAGACTTAAGATCTCACGCGCCTGAATATCAATATCAGTGGCCTGACCCTGCGCACCACCTAAGGGCTGGTGAATCATAATCCGTGAATTCGGTAGGCTGTAACGCTTACCGGCGGCGCCTGCATTTAGCAAAAAAGCACCCATACTAGCCGCTAAACCAGTACACATCGTGGATACATCAGGCTTGATAAACTGCATCGTATCGTAAATGGCTAAGCCGGCATACACCCCACCACCTGGTGAGTTGATGTAGAGCGAAATATCCTTGTTAGGATTTTCAGACTCAAGAAATAATAACTGCGCCACCACTAGGTTGGCTGTTTGATCATTGACTGGGCCGACCATAAAGACGACACGCTCTTTAAGTAATCGTGAATAGATATCATAAGAGCGCTCACCGCGACCCGACTGCTCCACCACCATGGGGATATAGCCGAGTCCGTGCGGACGCACGGACTCATCACCATGAATGGAAGCATAAAAATCAGTAAACTGACGATTCATTAAGCTTGTCCCATTAACTCTTTAAAAGGCACCTCTTCCTCGGTGACTTTAGCTTTAGATAAGATGAAATCGATCATATTATCCTCAAGCACTAAGGCCTCTAAACCAGCACGCTGCTTTTGGTCGCTCAGGTAGTAGGCAACAACCTCTTCAGGTTTTTCATAGTTTTGAGCAAACTCTTCAATGCGTGCACGCACCTGTTCAGCGGTTGCTTGTAGTTTTTCCTGCTCAACAATTTCAGCGACTAATAGACCTAAACGCACACGACGCTCAGCTTCAGGCTTAAAGGTTTCAGTAGGAATCTGAGAGAAATCAAAGTCCTTCATGCCTTGAGCAGCGAACTCCTCACGTAAACTGTTTATACGCTCATTAATCTCATTATTCACCAAGGCAGTCGGCACTTCAAAATCAGTGGCATTAACTAAAGCGTCAAGAACACTAGACTTGGTGCGCTGTAATAAGCGGTTATCGCCCTCACGCTTGATATTGGCAAGAATTTCTTCGCGTAGCTTAGCCACATCGCCGTCTTCTTGACCTAAAGACTTAGCAAAGTCGGCATCTACCTCAGGCAACTCAGGCACAGCCACTTCCTTAAGCTTAAGCGTAAACTCAGCAGTCTTACCAGCGACTTCCTGACCCTGATAATCCTCGGGGAAGTTTAATTCAAAAGTCTTTTCCTCACCCGCTTTAAGACCCTTGGCCGCTTCTTCAAACTCTGGCAACATCATGCCACGACCTAAGACAAAATTAAAGTCCTCAGCCTGGCCACCT
The DNA here is from genome assembly GCF_001808335.1 of Oligella sp. HMSC05A10. NCBI lineage: Bacteria > Pseudomonadati > Pseudomonadota > Betaproteobacteria > Burkholderiales > Alcaligenaceae > Oligella > Oligella sp. HMSC05A10. Next base: position 159,300 of record NZ_KV792927.1, read on the forward strand.
TGGAACTCTTCACCATCAATTTTACCGACGAAATCCACTAATAAGCGATCACCATCCTGCGCAGCACGACCCTCTTCCGGCTTGTACTCAGCACGCTGCTCACGCAAAATAGCTAAGGTATCTTCAAGCTGCTGCTCGCCGATATCACTGGTGTACTTAGTCACTTCAAGTGTGCCTAAATCAGGGATCTCAACCGTTGGGAACACCTCGAACTTAGCAGTAAAAGCTAACTTACCGTCTTCTTTTTCAGCTTCGCTATCGACAATCTCAGGGAAACCGGCAACACGTAGATCGGTCTCTTTGATAACGCGATCAAACTCTTCACCAACGCGTCTATTAATCACATCATAACGGATACTTGGGCCGTGCGAGCGCTCAACCACCGCTAAAGGCGCTTTGCCGGGACGGAATCCATCGACTTTGACCTTACGGGCTACTTTTTGTAATTCCTGTTTTACTTCAGCCTCAATAGCATCAAGTGATAACACGAGATCAACTTGACGAGCTAGGCCTTCAAGAGTTTGAACTTCCATTGTATTTCAACCTTTAATTTTATGGTTTGATGAGATATTTATAAAATTTTAACCCTATATTCTACCTTGTAAACGCATGAAAGGGCTATAAATCTCACACTAACTGTCTAAAACATCCGCTATCGGTTAATCAATCGCCGCTACGCATCACTAGAAGCGCATGCCGCCCCCAATACCAACACCGATACCACTATTGCTACTACCACCAATGCCTACGCCGCCACCAATGCCCACGCCTGTGCCTGAGCTGCTGCAGGCACTAAGCAGCAAAAGACTGGCTAGCAATACATACTTAATCAACTTCATTTCAGCCTCCAGATAAAATAGATTGTCGAAATCACTCAAACACGATAAGTATTGATTTTTACCATGGCGATGAATGCAACATTGTAATTTTCTGTGTAAAATGCAGGTAGGCTGAGTGCAGGATTGATAGCCTGGGCTGGATCACTGCGCCACCCATTGCTTATTATATATTGTAGTGCTTATCTACTTATCAATAGACATATCATTACTGACCACACATTTTATAAAGATATAGGAGTTTTTATGAGTGAAAATCAAGTAGACCCTACACCAGCTGCTGAGGCATCGACTGAAGCGCAGGATTTGCTGCAAGCTGCGCCTAAAAAGACTTTATTCAGTAGCGGCACCTTTGTGATTGCGCTGATTGTTTTTTCTTTATTTATTACCTTAATTACTTGGTCAGTGAGCTTTTTATCCATGTTCTTCGGAGCAATTGGTGCCCTGATTATGGCGGCTAAGAACTGCCTCTGCCAGGATAGTGAGCTGCGATTTGCCGAGATGGATGGCGCTTGCTGCCGCCTTAGTGATGAAAACTTTGCCTATCTGGCCTTACGTGCCGTGATTGGTATGTTGACGGGTACCGCCTTGTATTTAATTGCTTTTCAAAATGTGGCCGCCCCTTGGGCTGCGATTGCTGCCTTAAGTATGTTTGGCGGTTTAATCTTTGATCGTCTGCTATTCGGTCGCAAATAAATTGCTGTTTCACAGCACGCTAGCCGATTATCAAGACTCGAATTTTGGGTCAATGATAATCGGCTTTATTATGCCCATCACTAATTGATAATAATTGGCGTCTCTTGTTGCTTGACATGATCCGGCACCAATTCAATCGGCTTTGAGGGTAACTCAATTTGCTTCAGTTCAGAGCCTTTATCCTCTTTAGTATCACTTTGTGGCCTTGCCGGTATGGTCGGTGTCGAATCAGACTCTAGCATCTGAGTCTTGGTCTCACTCGCTTTAGACTGCTCAATCGGCACCCCATCAATATGAATCTCATCCAGTGTACCGCCCACCTTAAAGCGCTGAGTTAAACCCTGTTCTAAGGGACTTCGTAAAAGCCATTGTGATAAAAATGCCGCCACACCAACAGCCGGATTAACTAGGACCCCAGTTAACACGGCAGCACCACTAATATCCAGATGCGGTACTGCCACCACATCCAAATCAATGACTTTACTCGCTAAATTACCCTGTCCTTGCGCCACAATGGCGAGGAGCGGACTATCCAGTCTAAAGTCGGGCAACCATAAGACACCGTTTTTTAGCCCCAGATGAAAGCGTAAATAGCTGTAATTAATGGCATTTTTCCCCTCGGAACTAAATATCTTATGCAACTCGGGTAGCTTACTTAAGGCCTGCAATGATAGTAAGGACAAAATTCGCGTTGCACCATTGCTAACATGATTAATATGGCCATCACGCAATACGCCTAGCACATTTAATTCCATCTGCTCAGTCTCAAAATTCAGGACATCGCGAACGGTTGCGCTCCCTTGAATATCGCCATGGCCCGTGAGTAACTCCTCACCAGGCGCAAAAGCCTTAAATACAGCACCGGTATTTAAGGCATTGATATTAAAGCTAATATCCGCATTGAGTCTGTCTTTGACTTGACGCAAATAGGCTGCCCCAAAAAGATGCGCCTCCTGATCTTGAATAGCTAATTTATCTAGACGCCAATTGCGTGTATCCTCTGCCTCACCTTGAGCCTCAATATTCCTAAAATGATATTGATAAAAAGCTAGGTCCTTGATGTTTAAATGTAAACTATTAAGCCTCCAAGGACTATCAGCTGAGCTTTTAATGGGGCTATTGCTACTCGCCGTCTCATCCACTAGCGAGGGGGCTTGCTCATTTAAGCGCCAATGCAAGTGCTGAATATCCGCCCTCACATCATAAGCACCCTTAGCCGTGCTACTTTCTTGAAGCTGTAGCTGTCCCGTGATGGTGGGACCTGACAAGGATAAGGGTAAATGTTTAACACTTTTTAGCTGACTGCTCACACGCACCTCAGGCAGTGTCAATCCGCCCACGAGCAGCTCCTTTGCCCGCACATCAAAGCCACTAAGGGTAGACTCACTGTCACCACTATCAGCAAAACCAAAGCGTTTAATCCAATCGCTAAGCGCATCTACATCAACTGTGTCAACACTACCATGCAAATACAAGCCGCGCTCCGGCAATACCGGCACTTCACTAAAGCCAAGGGCACCCCGGCTAAATGCTAAGCCCTGACGATTATCACTAAAAAACTCACTGCTCAGCTGCAATGCTTTTTTATCATAATCCGCACTGATACGATCAATAAACTGATTGGCAGCCTGAGCCGGACGACGTTGCCACTGCACCACTAAGGGCGCTGCACGGCTTGCCGCTTTTACATACACCTTAGGATAATCAATGGCCAGCCCGATTAAATCGCTAGTCAGCTTCGCATCAAAAGCCTCCTTATCTAAGAATTGCAATCTAAATTCATAGGGCGTCAAACCCTTAAGCTGACGTAGGCCTGGCAATGAATAGTAATCATAAATCCCTTCACCACTCAATTGCCCACGCATCGTAAACGCATGACCAACACGACCGATATCACCACTCAATTGCACCGGACCACCCAACAGTTGCGCTTTGACATTATCGACGCTCAAATAGCGTTCATTAAAGGATAAGCGTCCGTTCATTGCCGTCGCCTTTGGAAAAGCCGGTGTGAATCTAAAGCTAGCGTCCTGTGCGATTAGCGTACCCTCAATCGTGGCACTGTCCATCGCCTTGAGTGGAATGCCTAGCTGCAAAGAGGCGCGCAGCTCACCCGTGGCCTCACTTTCATCTAAGGCATGATTCAATAAGGCACTGAGTGGCGTTTCCTTCATCAGCCCCAAAAATTGCTCAGCCGAACTCTCTGCAACCGCTGTGATTTGCAAGTTTGTGTCTGCTTCAAGGGAGTCAATCGTCGCGTGCAAATTATCATAGACAATGCTTTTCTCAGCTGCTGAATTATTCATCCAGCCACGATTCGCATCAATCACCATGCGATCATTTAAAAACTGAAAGGTACCCTGCTCCATATGCAGCACCGGCCATTTATCCCCTGTGGCTTGATGGTCAAAGTCCAGTGACATATCCTTAAAATGCGCAATAATGCGATTGACACCAGACTGTGGATAGCGTCCATAGGGATAGTGGTCGGCTAAACCATCAATTTCAAAATTGCCATGTTCCAAGGTACCATTAAGAAAAGCCCCATCTAACCAATCCAAGGCATCCGCCCCAATCACGATAGGGAGTAAACGTGGCAAATAAGCTGCCTGCAGCTGCTGAATATCACCTGATAGCTGTAGATGCCCACTGGCGTGATCTGGCACTGCATGCCAACTGCCTTGTGCTTTTAGCTGCACATTTGGATCGTCCACCCGTAGTGCCTGCACGGACAAGACGGGTAAGGCTGCATCATCCAATTCATAGGCGCCATTGATACTGACTTGCGCTAATTCAAACTCATGGCGAAAATAATCCCTCGCATGCACCCGAGCATCTTCCAACCGGGTCTGAAAATGCAGTGGTGCATGCTGATGACCCTGCCTACTCACAGCGGCTAAGGCATCCGCAACCTCACCACGTAGACTCAGGTCAAGCCCTTTAAACTGGGCTTGGGGCATGACAAAATCGCTTAATTGCACGGCGCTCTCAAAACGCTCCCAAAACCCCTGATGCAATTGCGCCTTGAGATCAAATTGGCGCACCACTAGCTGCTCAATTTGATACTGTGCCATTGCCATTGGTAATAATTGATCAGGCACGATGTCACGTGCATGCACACTTAAATGGCCTGATACCGCACGGTTTTTCTGCACTTCAAAGTCATGATAATCAATCAGACTATCGATAATAATGTCATGCTCAGATACCCTATCCGCATGTAGCACAAGCTCGCTTTTAATGCGCTGATTCTCTATCGTTAGCTGCGCTTTTTTCAATAACAGCTCAAAATCAAAGGCCGCATTTTCAGTGGAAGCATCACGCACGCTGAGCCTTAAATTCTCAATCGAGAGCTTTTTTAGCCATTTAAACAGTTTATCCCGCCCTAATAAATCAATTTGCTCACTAAAATCCTGGGTGAGAAAATTACTCAGTGCCGCAATAAAGGTCGCACTATCAGGCGCCTCCGTATCATGCGCCCCCTCGGGCAACTTACTAAAGCTAACATCACTCATTGGCAAACGATGCTGCCCCACCCACACATCACCTGCGCCATCAATAAATACCGGTAGCTGAGAATTACTCAGGCTAACACTAAGCAATTCACCTTGCCAAAATCTAAGTCCCAGCGCCAGACTCAGTCGCAGCTCCTCTGCCGAAGCGGGAGGCAATGCCTGGGTAGTATGCGCTTTAACGGGATTACGAAAATGGATATCACTCAGTATTAATTGCGGCTGTATCCCATCCCAACTCAAAGAGATGCCGCCAAACTCAATCGGCATGCCACTATGCTTTTGCACCATCGCTTGAATCGGCTCCCGCCATTGATCTAGACGTGGCGTAACATAGCCTACTAGGACGATGCTGATAAGCAGAAAAAGCCCAATCAGGATGCCAAGTAGATAGGTAGTAAAACGTAATACGCTGGAAAAAGCCCGCTTCAAAACTAACTCTTAAGTGCCAAGATAATTTAATGAGAACGCCAATCATACTGCAGATTGCCGTAAAGCTTAATATTATATGCTAGTGAGATTCGTTTTAAAGAAGCATTGCTATGAGCCTAGAGCAAAATAATCCATATGATTTCATCAATAAAGCCACTAGCTGGTCACAATACCTAGCCAATCGTTTAAACGCCGAAAAGGGTTTCGGCGAACGTTTAGCCCAGGATATTCAAACGCCACTCTGCGCTGAAACTGTTGATAATTACTTAAAAGCAGCGTTTTCTGAGCTGCAAACATTCACTGAAAATGAGTTTCAGCAATTAAAGCATAGCGATCTTCGTGAGCTAAAGGAGCATGCAAAGGTTGCGGAGCTGCTGTCTATTGATAACTGCAAACTCGTTTTGCGCCAGGTGCGCAAGCGCGTTTTTTGCGCCCTTGCGGTACGTGATATTTGCCACCTAGCACCGCTTGAAGAGGTGCTAAGTACAATAAGTTACTTTGCCGATGTCGCCGTGCAAATTGCTTATCGTGCCGCCATGCTGCAATTGATTACGCGTCACGGCATACCCTTTGATCCCAAACGTAATGAAGCCGTGGAGATGTTAATTATCGGCATGGGCAAACTGGGTGGTAAGGAATTAAATGTCTCCTCGGATATTGATTTAATCATGCTCTACCCGCTTGAAGGTCAGACCCTGGCAAGCGCAGAGAAACGCGTTATTAGCCATCATGAATTCTTTAGCAAAGTCACCCAGCGCATTGCCAACATCCTCTCGGATCATACGGCTGAGGGCTATGTCTTTCGCTGTGACTTACGCCTACGACCTGATGGCGACGGTAGTGCTTTGGCCTGGAGTTTAGAGGCACTCAGTAGTTACTTAGTGAAACAAGGTCGTGAGTGGGAGCGCTATGCCTGGTTAAAGGCGCGTGCTATCCCGCTCAAAGCCTTTAAGAATAGCCGCGAGCAGCATTATATTCAGCAGTTTTTAAGCATCCAATCACCCTTTGTGTTCAGAAAATACTTTGATTTTGATACCTTGGCGGCATTACGTAGCTTGCGCGAACAGATTCGTGAGGATTGGCATCAACGCAACAATGGCCGAGCCCTGCTTGGAAACCAAGACAATATCAAATTAGGTGAAGGTGGCATTCGTGAAATTGAGTTTATTGTGCAATTGGCACAATTAGTACGTGGTGGGCAAATGCCCTCGCTGAGACAAGCAAGCTTTTTTAAGGCATTGGAAGCCGAGCTACAAGCGGGCATTATTGACGAGGATGAAAAGCAGCTGTTGGACGAGGTCTATCGCTTTTTTAGACGCATTGAACATTTATTGCAGTACAAAGCCGATCAGCAAACCCACCTCCTCCCGCAAGGTGCCGAGGAGCTCAGTCAGTTAGCAGCGCTATTTGATTTAAGCTTAAATGAGTTTAACAGCAAGCTACAACACTACCGTGCTGAGGTGAGCCGCATTTTCAAAGCCGCCTTTAGGCTCGTGGGGGTGGATAAGGACACGCCAAGCGCCAGTGCTAACGAAACAAGCCAAGGTCCAACAACGGACCATCCTAGCGCCCCTAAGATCCTCGCAAGCCAAGCTGAACTCACGGCAACCGAGCAACAAGCCTTCGCTCGTACCTTTGAGGATATTGCCTTTATCACGGCCATTGAGCCCATGCTCACTAGCTTACAGCAAAGCTACCGCATCAAAAATCTCAACCAACCAGCTAAACATCGCTTAGACTCATTAATTCCCAAAATGATTCAAGCGGTGCACCAAGCCAAACAACCGTTAAATACCTTTTCTCGCCTGATGGATTTAATCGAAAATGTAGTGCAGCGCAGCTCCTATATGGCCTTACTCGATGAGTACCCCGAAGTACTCGGGCGAATTATCCGCATGCTCGATACCAGTCCTTGGATTGCCGACTATATCACCCGCCACCCGATTGTGCTGGATAAGCTAATTGACTGGCAAGAGCTGTTACAACCGATTGATATTGATAGCATCATGCAGCAACTGCGATTAGATTTAGATGCGAGCGTGTTGGAGGACGGTAGTCCGGATATGGAGCTGCAGATGAATCTGATGCGTGATCTGAAAAAACAGGTCACCTTCCAACTGCTGGCGCAAGATCTTGAAGGCATTATTACAGTAGAGCATTTGGCGGATATTCTATCATTATTGGCCGATAATTTATTGGCCGAAAGCATGCGCCGGGTCTGGCCTCTGGTATGCCAACGTTATGACAACAGCTGCATGCCGGCGCAACCAAAATTTGCCATTATTTCCTATGGTCGCTTAGGCGGCAAGGAGTTAGGCTATGTGTCCGATCTTGATTTAGTGTTTTTATTCGATGATGCCTCGGTGCAAGGGATAGAAATATACACGCGCTTTGCACGGCGCTTAACCAATTGGCTCAGTACCATGACCTCCTCCGGCCGTCTCTATGATATTGATACGCGCCTCAGACCGGATGGCAATGCTGGCTTGTTAGCGGTGTCGATTGATGGTTTTGAAAACTATCAACTGCACTCGGCTTGGTTATGGGAGCATCAGGCGCTTACCCGCGCTCGTTTTACTGCCGGTGATGCGAGTATCGGGCAACGATTTGAAGCGATTAGGCAATCCATCTTGCTACGCCAGCGCGACTTAGCTACACTTAAGCAAGGTATTGTCGATATGCGGCAACGTATCCATGAGGGCTACCCTAACCACAGTGCTTTTTTTGATCTGAAGCACGACCAAGGCGGTATGGTGGATATTGAGTTTATCACGCAATATATTGTGCTTGCCTATAGTCACCGCTACCCCGACTTAACTAGAAACTTGGGTAATATTGCCTTACTCAAAATGGCTGGTAATTACGGTCTATTACCTGAGCCTTTGGCCCATCAGGTTGCGGATATTTATCGTGTTTATCGTGCCAAGCAGCATAGCCTGCGCTTACAAGGCGATGAGCGTGCCCGTACCGACCCACAATCTATGCAAAATGAACGTCAAGCCGTTCGTGAGCTTTGGGAGCATGTCTTCTCAGAAGCTCAAACCTTACATCGGAGTGAATTCTAATGACTAACAGCAATCGCCCGCGTTTGGACGATAAGATTATCGCTAAACCGGAATTACCCGCCACCCCACGCGTCACGGAGATTGAACGTCCCAAATTAGCCTTACCCAAGGGGCGTCACAAGGTTCTGCTACATTCCTGCTGCGCTCCTTGTTCGGGCGAGGTGATGGAGGCCATGTTAGCCTCGGGTATTGATTACAGCATTTATTTTTATAATCCTAATATTCATCCTAAGCGTGAGTATGAGATTCGCAAGGAGGAAAATATCCGTTTTGCCCAAACGCATGGCATTGATTTTATAGATGCCGATTACGATACGGATAATTGGTTCGAGCGTGTTAAGGGGATGGAGTGGGAGCCAGAGCGCGGCATTCGCTGCACGGAGTGTTTTGATATGCGCTTTGAGCGTACTGCTCTCTATGCCGCTGAAAATGGCTTCGATACGATCACTAGTTCACTCGGCATTTCGCGCTGGAAAAATATGCAGCAGATTAATGACTGCGGTCAACGTGCTGCTGCCCGTTATCCCGAGCTCATTTATTGGACCTATAACTGGCGCAAAGGGGGTGGCTCTGCGCGTATGATTGAAATCAGTAAACGGGAAGAATTTTATCAGCAGGAATATTGTGGCTGTATTTACTCGCTACGAGATACTAACCACCATCGACGCCAAAACGGTCGAGAAAAAATTGAGATCGGCGTTAAGTTTTACAGCCACGACGATCTCAAACAGGAAGAAAATCGCTAATTAGCGGGCACAGCATCTGCTGTGGCCGCATTCGATTGAGCTGCGCCTGATGCTGGCACAGCGGTTGAGGGGGCCGAGCGATGTTCACTTGTTGGCGTTGCATTTGTGTCTGAGCTAGCCGCATCAGCACTAGAAGCTGTGGGCGTAGACGCTTTGGTGGCCTCAATTGCCCGTTGATCGGCCTTACTCACATCGGGTGTGGTGATAAAGCCCAAGCGCTTAACACCGGTGTTTCTGGCAGTAGCCATCACTTGAGCAATGTGCTCATAAAACACCTCACCATCAGCGCGAATGCGCAGATTGATGGTTTTTTCCTCTTGCTCCTTGACCAATTGCGTCATTTTTTCGCTTAACTGATCCATATCAAGCGGCTCATTATTCCAATACATTTCACCGCTCGCCTTAATCGCTAAATCAATGCTTTCTGGATCCTGTTCTGCAGGTTGGCTACTAACACGTGGCACATCAATTTTAATAGCATGTGTTAATAAAGGCGCCGTAATCATAAAGATGATTAACAGCACCAACATCACATCAATCAAGGGAATCATATTGATTTCCGAGACAGTACCCATTTGTTGGCGATTCGAACTAAAGCCTCCGAATGATGACATGAGCTATTCCTTTATAGATTGAGGCTGAGTCTGTACCGGTGTGGCCACAGCTTTTGACACAGTTAAGCTATCCGTCGTTTGAATGGTGGCGCCCGTAGAAACAAAGGCAAACACATCGTGTGCAAAGCTATCAATTTTGGACAGCATGACACGGTTTCTACGCACAAAAGCATTCAAAGCCAACACCGCTGGAATGGCCACCGCCAAACCTAAACCGGTCATAATCAAAGCCTCACCCACAGGCCCAGCTACCTCGTTAATATTGACCCCATCCGACATCCCGATATTAATTAAGGCATGATAAACACCCCAAACCGTACCGAATAAACCGATAAAGGGCGAGGTCGCACCGATCGAAGCCATCACGGTCAAACCATTTTCCATACGAGCCGTTTCCTCATCAATCACACGGCGCATATTGCGAATCGTAAAATCTGCACTGCTACCGATATCCGATAAGCGTGAACCGCCGTATTGCTGATGATAATGACTGGCCTTAATCGCATGGTGAGCTAAACGTCCAAAGGGATTGTTATAGCCGTTTTGCTCAAGATCAGCGGCCACTTCATCGAGTGATTTGGCGTTCCAAAAGCGCTTTAAAAAACGCTTACTACGAATACTCTGAATTCGATTGGAGATACCCTTTACAAAAATCAAATACCACGTCAGCAAAGACATCAAACACAAAATCACAAAAAGCGTCTTGCCGACAACATCACTTTGCTCTACAAAATGCAGCATATTCTGTTGAGTGGTTAGCTGTTCAGCTGCCTTAGCCGTAGCTTCCGTACTTGCCTGCGCTGCCGGCTCCGCAATTTGATTTAAAATGGTTTTGACTAGGTTCATAATTTGCACTTCAAAATTAAATAAAAAGAAAAACTATCTCACTTGAATATTAATGGTGAAATCACCCCGTGCCTTACGCGCCACACCATTGACCACATGTGGCTTAAAGGCTAGTTGTTGACGCAATTGACGCAATAGATCACGATTTAAACGAGGATTACCGCCCGATAAAATATTGACATCCATCAGCCGCCCTTTCTCGTCCACCGTCACCCGCACTCGAATTGCTACCGTTTGCCCACGAGCAAAGCCATGACTACTGTCCACCCGCAAGTTTGGACGACGCGCAAAATTCAAAGCCGAGACATTAACTGCTTGACCACTCACGGGGGCAGCCGGTTTCGCATTAGGCTGACCGGTGGGTGTGCCGAATGGTTTCGTCGTCTTCGTTAACGACTTAAATTGTTGTGGTGCTTGAGGCTTGGGCTGTGGTTTAGGCCGCTCCACTGGTTTAGGTTTAGGCTTGGGTTTTGGTTTCGGTTTTGGTTTCGGTTTGGGCTCAACAATGGGTTCCGGTTCCGGCTCAGGTTCGTGTTCCGGTTCCGGCTCCGGTTCCGGTTCCGGCTCCGGTTCTGGTTCGGGCTCAGGCTCCGGTTCTGGTTCGGGTTCAGGTTCTGGTTCTTCCAACTGCTCACCTAAAGGTATTGGCGCCTCTGGCTCAAAGAACGCGACCTCTACAATCTCCTCCTGCCCTTTAGGCTCGGGGACATTGAAAGCATAACTATAACTAATCAAGGAATAAACACCAGCAAATAAAGCGCCCACGCAAACAGCACTTAATAGGCGGATTTTCCAAGTTGATTCAGGGTAAATATAATTCGATTCCGGATGCACTTTTTTCTAAAGATATTCTTTAAACAAGCAAAGCTCAGGGCTGCTTATCATCATTCCAAACAAATGAAATGATAACAATTATCATTTATAGTGTCTAGTGAAATCAGCGACTATCCTATCATTAGATCTCAAATAAAACACCCAGCTCAGATAAAATCCAAGCTGGGTGTGAAATAAGCAGCCCTAATAAAGGCTATCGACTAAGCTATCGCACTAGGCAATCAGCGAAGCGACTACTTAGCGACTGGGGTCACCTCTTTGGCCTGAGGACCTTTAGGGCCATCAGCAACGACAAAACTAACTTCCTGATTTTCCTCTAAGGTACGGTAACCCTCGGTATCAATATCCGTGTGATGTACAAATAAATCCTGACCACCTGAAGCCGGTTTAATAAAACCAAAACCCTTTTGATTGTTAAACCACTTAACAACGCCGTTTTCTTTAGACATGTATAACTCTCGTAAAACTAAAAAACAAAATGAATTCTAACTTACTAAAATGACGTTAATATGACTAGACGGCAAAAGTAATTCAGAAGTCCATAATAGTGTACCTTAACTCCCTATCTTGTGAATACAAAAAAACCCTTAATAATTTACTATTAAGGGTTTTCCTGATTACGTATTTGTCTTAAATCAAATACATATAGCTTTAAGCCTTATTAAACACAAGCTCACCGTCTTTGGCATCAACCACAATCACATCTTTTTCAGCAAATTTACCTTCAAGAATCAACTTGGACAGTGGATTCTCAACCTTTTGCTGTATTGCACGTTTTAGCGGTCTAGCACCAAACACCGGATCAAAACCAGCCTCCGCCAATACCGCTAAAGCAGCATCCGTGATCTGCAGATCCATTTCCATGGCTTGAACTCGTTCAACCAAACGATCAATCTGAATCTTAGCAATGGCTTGGATATTTTTCTGATCCAGTGAGTGGAACACCACCACCTCATCAATACGGTTTAGGAACTCTGGACGGAAAGACTGCTTAACCTCTTCCCATACCACCGCTTTAACCGCATCATAAGGCTCATCCTGCATGCGTTGAATATGCTCCGAACCAAGGTTGGAGGTCATGATGATAACGGTATTTCTAAAGCTCACCGTACGACCCTGACCGTCGGTCAAGCGACCATCATCCAACACTTGCAAGAGGACGTTAAAGACGTCCGGATGTGCTTTTTCAACCTCATCCAACAGCACCACGCTATAAGGCTTACGACGTACTGCTTCAGTTAAATAACCACCCTCTTCATAGCCCACATAGCCCGGAGGCGCACCGATTAAAC